>CAZGDC010000044.1:9329-15389 GCA_964524405.1 uncultured Roseivirgaceae bacterium | reverse complement strand
TTAAAGAGCAAGTGCAACAATTATTAGATTTTTAGTAAGACGTAAGACGTAAGACAAAAGATAAAAGACAAAAGATGATTTAACACTTCCCACACATCAAACATCAAACACCTCATGTCTTCTTTACCCTACTAGGGTTACTTGTAATAAAAGCCTTCCAAGAAGAAGGGCCTTTTTTTTGCACACCACCTTGAAAATGATGGCAAATAGCCACCCCAAGGGCATCCGTTGCATCTAATAATTTGGGTATTTCTTCAAATTTTAATAATTGCTTGAGCATAGCTGCCACTTGTTCTTTACTTGCATTTCCATTGCCTGTAACCGCCATTTTTACTTTTTTAGGAGCATATTCTGTAATCGGAATATCGCGATGCAAAGCTGCTGCCATCGCTACTCCTTGGGCTCTGCCTAACTTTAACATAGATTGCACGTTGTTGCCAAAAAATGGAGCTTCCAACGCTACTTCATCAGGGTGGTACTCATCTATAATTGAAAGTACACGATCAAATATTTTTTTTAGTTTTAGCTCGTGCGTTATGTATTTTTTAAGATGGATAACACCAAACTGCAATAAAGTTATTTTTTGGCCAGTTACTTTTATCAAGCCATATCCCATTACATTTGTTCCAGGGTCTAGCCCTAAAATTATTTGTTCCTTTATTAGTATAGATTTAGCCATCGGTGCAATTTAGCAGGTATCTTACATATAGCAAAAACAGTTCATCAATTCGTGTTGTAATTTGGGCTATAAAAGGGAGTTTAATTATGGCTTCGTTTTATTATGTAGTAACAAAATTAGTTGCTGAACAATTGGCAGTTAATAAAGTGTTCTCACTTTTAAATGCCAGTAGTTTCGGTTTTATTCTTGCCTTGGTTATGGTATTAATGGTATTTAATTGGTTAATAGAAGCTAAAAAGTGGCAAATTTTAGCACAAAATATTACAAATATTTCTTTTTCTAATGCCTTAAAGGCCATACTAGCAGGCGTGTCGTTAGATGCCGTTTTACCCTTTGGAGCAGGCGCATTAAGTAGCAAATTATTAAGTTTAAAAGGAGTAAATAAAAAACAACTAATTGCTCCAGTAGTTGTTTCGCAGGGCACTCAATCTTTTTGGACTGTTGCCTTTGGGCTGATTGGGCTAAGCCAGTTAGCAAGCTATATTAACTTGTACCCTATATACAATTATCCAACGTACTATTTGCTATTTGTCTCCTTGGGTGTTGTTGCTATTATTGTATTAATAAGGATTTTTAAAAATAGCTTATTTGAGTTTATTATTAATTCTATAAAAAAAATACCACTTAATACATGGAGTGTTGTAGCGTTATTATCAATGGTTAGGTACTTGCTATTTTTGATTCAATTAATGCTAATTTCAATCTATTTGGCTCCCGAAGTGCCCGTTATAACCTTATTAGGGTGTATTACTTGGATGTTTTTTGCCAAAACAATTGTGCCTAAGCCAGGCCATTTGGGCGCACTGGGCATTCGAGGTGCATCAATTGTTTTCTTTTTAAATTTAGCCGGTTATGCTTCCAGCGAAGTGGTACTAGCATCTATTATTTTATGGATGATTAACCTAGCAATTCCTTCATTGGTTGGATTGTATTTTATGAAAGATCTTAATTTAAAAAGTTCAAATGACTGAATGGAGTTTCGTGATATTAATCATTTTATACGTTGCAAGTATTGTTTACTTATGGCTGGGGTGGGAGAAAATTCCTGTTGCCATTAATGAATACATTGCCTCAAGCGTAACGGTTCTTATTCCTGTTAGAAACGAAGCCGATAATTTACTGGTTTTGCTAAACAGCTTGGCTAATCAAACGTATAAAGGCCCTTTGACCATATTTATTATTGATGATTATTCTAAAGATGATACTAAAGAGTTGGCGCAAAATTTTATCAAAACGCATGCTAACGTTACATTTTTTTCTTTAAAAGATAAAACAGGAAAGAAGGCTGCTATTGCAGCAGGCATTGCGTATTCAAATGCTGATATTATACTTACCATAGATGGAGATTGCAAGGCACCTGCAACTTGGGTTGAAACCATGGTAAGTGCATTTAATAAAGACACACAATTTGTGAGTGGGCCTGTTGTTTTTAGCAATGGGGTAAGCCTTTTTGCGAACATACAAGCCATTGAATTTACATCGCTTATTGGCAGCGGAGCATCCCTTATTGGCTGGGGTAAACCTATGATGGCCAGCGGAGCTAATATGGGGTTTCGTAGAAAAGCATTTTACGAGGTAAATGGGTTTGAAGGAAATGAAGACACCGCCTCTGGAGACGATGTTTTTCTTCTGCATAAAATAGCGAAGCAATATCCTGATGGAATTGCTTTTGTTAAACAACAAGCAGGCATTATTGAAACCAAAGCACAACCTAATCTAACCTCTTTTGTGCGCCAGCGCATTCGTTGGGCTAGTAAATGGAACGCCTATCAAGATGTGTTTACTAAAGCTTCAGCAGTGTTGGTTTTTTTGCTGTCATTAAGTATTATACTATATCCAATACTAGTCGAGTTTAAAAGCTTGTCTATTTTTTTATGGATTAACCTGTTGGTGATAAAATCATTTTTTGATTTCTTTTTTATAAGGCAAGTGTCAAGGTTTTTGGGTAATCAAATACATGTATTGGCGTTTATTTTACTTCAACTGATTTACCCATTATACGTGGTTTTAATCGCCTTGCTTTCGTTTCAAAAAACGTATGTTTGGAAAGGGAGAAAAGTGCAGTAACAGACCAATAATTTGGTATTAAGTTCCACTTAATACTCCGATGGCTCTGCCTCGGAGTAGTTTATTTAAAAAATTCATAAATAAGGTGGTTTTTTTAACCCTTAACCCCACTCTTTATTTGGTTTCTGTAAAAGGTAGAATATAACTCACACAAAAGCTGAATTTGAATCTGAATTTAAAGCTGGTTTTGCCAATTATCATTATCTTGCATCCAATAAAGTACTGCTAGCTCATAATGCCCAATAATACAACCTCTTCAATCATCGATTACAAGCAAAAATATACGCTCAAACAAATGGAGCTTAATGCATTGCTTGAAATCACGCAGGCTATTAATAATAATATGTCGGAGGAGAACCTCTATAAAATTTATGAGTTTACCATCCGAGCTAATCAAAATATTAGTCAGTTAGTGCTTATTGTAAAAGAGGACGAAGATTGGGAAAAGAAAGTAGTGTATGGGTTAGGCTCCAAAGACGATTTATTATTGGATCAGACCTATCTTGAAATCAATGAGGTTACAGCTATTAAAAAACCTAAAAATGCAATGGGGTTTGAATGGGCAATACCTGTAAAGCACAAAAATAATATGCTAGCGGTAGTGTTAGTGGCGCAGTCTCAAAATCAACCAGAAGAGCTAAATACAACTTTTTTGCAGGCAATAAGTAACTTAACTATTGTTGCCATTGAGAATAAAAAATTAGCAAGCACTCAATTAGCAGAAGAATCTTTTCGAAAAGAATTAGAAATTGCCAAAGGCGTTCAAAAATTACTATTCCCGGATAAGCTCCCTGATGGCAACCGATTAAAGATGCAAGCAAGCTATTTGCCTCACCATAGTATTGGAGGCGATTATTACGATTATATTCCTATTAATGCCAATCAGTTTTTAATCTGTATTGCCGATGTTTCGGGTAAAGGGATCCCTGCCGCTATTATGATGTCAAATTTTCAGGCTTCTTTGCATACGCTCTTGCGGCAAACGTCTAATTTAACAGAAATAGTAGAGGCACTTAATTTTCAGATTATGGAAAGTGCCAAAGGGGATCAGTTTATTACTTTTTTCGGAGCTATTTATGACCATCGTTTAAACACGTTAGTTTATATAAATTCAGGTCATAATCCGCCTTATTTGGTAAACGGAAAAGGGAAAATGATAACCTTAACCGAGGGGAGCACAATACTTGGAGCCTTTGATGAACTGCCTTTTATTAATGAAGGTTTTATTGACAATTTAGATAGCTTTACACTTTTTGCCTATACCGATGGACTTACTGAAACCGAAAACCCACAAGGCGAAGAGCTTGGAAGCGAACCTTTGGAGAACTATTTTAGCAAAAATTATTCAAAGCCTCTAGCTCAAATCCATAAAGATATTTTAGCAATGGCAGATGATTTTAGAGTGGCAACTCCCTATCGTGATGACATTACGATGTTGAGTTGTAAAGTAGAAGCTCAATTAAATGTTTCATAAAATACCACGTTGGTTTCAAAACCTGTTTGCTGGCTATACCTGGAATAAACAAACAGACGAAAAGGTGATTTACCTAACGTTTGACGATGGGCCAATACCTGACACCACAGAATGGGTGTTAGATGTGTTGGCAGCGCATAACGTAAAAGCTACTTTTTTTGTTGTGGGAGAAAATATAGAACGACATCCATCTGTTTTTCAAAAAGTTATTAATGGAGGGTATTCTATTGGAAATCACACCTATCATCACCTAAAAGGATGGGGGGCTTCATTGCAAAACTACCTTGCAGATGTAGAGCAGTGTTCTCAATTAATAAAAAAATATACAGGCGAAACACCTCATTTATTTCGCCCGCCTCATGGGCAAATAAAACCAGCACAAGCAAAACAGCTTCGTACTAAATATGAACTCATAATGTGGGACACACTAACGATAGATTATGATAAAAATTTAAGTGAAAAGAAGTGCCTTAAAAATTCCATTAAAGCTACCCAGCCTGGATCCATTATTGTTTTTCATGATAGTGTTAAGGCATCAAAGAATTTAAAATACGTATTGCCAAGGTATATTGCTCATTATAAAGCCCAAGGATTTATGTTTAAATCGTTATGATGGCGATTGTTGCCATATTGATAATAGTAGTTGCTATAACCACAGAAGTGCTGCTTATTATCCTTTGGCGCACGAATTTTAAATCGTATAATTCGCATCTTGCCACCCACCCATCAGTAAGTATATTAGTAGCTGCCAGAAACGAAGAAACGAATATTGCCGCATGTTTAGATTCGTTGCTTGCACTTGATTACCCAATTGATAAACTTCAAATTTTTGTGGGAGATGATGCCTCATCGGATGCCACTTGGCAAATAATTGAAGGGTATGCAGCTAACTACTCAAATTTGAATGTTATGCAAATTACGAAGCGCATTACCGATGGAAATGGCAAAGCCAATGTGTTGGCTCAATTAGCACAACAGAGCGAGAGCGATTGGATTTTTATTACGGATGCAGATATTACGGTGCCTATAAAATGGATTAAATCTATGTTAGGTGGGGGTATCGACTCAAAAGCTGATTTAATAACAGGAACTTCTTTGGTTGAAGGGCAACCTTGGCTAGCTAAAATCCAGCGATTGGATTGGCTTTATGCTACTTCTATGCTTAAAATAATTTCTGATCTAGGAATACCCGCAACCAGCATAGGCAATAATATGGCCATTAAACGCAGTGTTTATAAAGAAATAGGAGGGTTTGAGCGTTTGCCTTTTTCGGTTACAGAAGATTTAGAGATTTTTAAGGCAGTTAAGAAAAATCATAAAACAGTTAATTTGTGTTCAGCAGAAGTACTAAATAAAAGTGCTGCTCAAGGTTCGGTATTAGATTTGCTGATTCAACGAAAACGGTGGATGCGAGGGGCATTTGAATTACCCATTCAGTTATTAAGCATTTTAATTATTCAAGCAGCTTATTTTCCAGCTATTTTACTATTGATATTTTTAAACCCAGCAGTGGGTAGCTTGATTTGGTTTGGTAAATGGATGATAAAATACATTTTTCAACGAGTAACAGCAGTAAAATTGAAGGAGAACATCTCCGTATTTGATAGCTTTGTAACAGAAGTATTTTCAATGGCATTTTCAATGGTATCGTTACTTCATTATTTATGGCCAGGCAAAATACATTGGAAAGGAAGAGCATATTAAATAAAAAGTGTCGTCATTCTGAAAAATCGAAATTCGGAATGACCATTAATGTATAAACTATGATAACGGTAAAACTATTTGGAATAACACGCGATATTGTAGGCAGCCCTATCTTAGAAATTAAAGAGGAGCTTAG
>CAZGDC010000044.1:0-9229 GCA_964524405.1 uncultured Roseivirgaceae bacterium | reverse complement strand
ACTAAAGGCAAAGAAGTTTTAAAATTAGCGTTTGAGGCCTATGAGCCAATGGCAACCAAGGAGTTAGCGAAAATTGTTGATAAGGCTAAAGAAAAATGGCCAATTATTAAAGCAGCAGTGCACCATCGAACGGGTATTTTGCAAATAGGCGAAGTGCCTGTGGTAATTGCGGTTTCAACGGCACATAGAGCAGCTGGCTTTGCCGCTTGCCAATTTATTATTGATACCTTAAAAGAAACCGTACCCATCTGGAAAAAGGAGTTTTTCGAAGATGGAGAAGTATGGGTTTCTGCGCATCCGTAAAAGTAATAATTATGGCACAAATTGCACTTTTTTTAAATGGAGAACGACCTAAAAAATTACCTTTACTAAAAGGATATGAAGCTGTTTATTGTACCGATGGTGCTTTTCAATTGTTTGAACATTCGGATGTAAAACCTGATTTAATCATTGGCGATTTTGATTCTATCACAGAGTTGCCGAAAGGAATAGAACATATCCATACCCCCGATCAAAATTTTACGGATTTTGAAAAAACCATAAAAATAATTATTGAAAAAGGATTTACTTCTGTAGATGTATTTGCAGCTAATGGATTAGAACAAGATCATTTTCTAGGAAACTTATCCACGGCATTGGCTTATAAAAATGAGTTAAAAATAATATTTTTCGATGATCGACAGACCTACTTTTTTGTTGATAAACAAGTAAAGTTAATAAACGTTCTTGGTAAAAAAATCTCCTTATTTCCATTTCCTAAAACAGAATCTGTATCATCTAAAGGTCTTCAATACCCTTTAAATCGAATAAATTTGAGCTTGGTTAACAACAAAATTGGCACTCGAAATGTAGCTACTGAAGAAAATGTTGTGATTCAGTTTGAAAAAGGAGAGCTATTAGTTTTTATAAATTTAGAAACCCCTTTTGAACGGATTTTGATGGAAGTGTAGTAGAAATTTTTAAAATAATTGCTTCTAGTAGCTTTCGTAATTAAAATTAATAGTACTCTTGCCTAACGAAAATGAAAAATAATTCTATCCATACAAAACAAATGATGAACATCTCGATGATGATGTGCGTTAATTGCGGTGGGTAGGTTTTAATATATTTAACAAATAATTTAAAAGCCTTTCCTAACCGAAAGGCTTTTTTTATGAATAAAATGTAGGTAATACAATGAATATAATACTAATAACAGGCTTAATACAAACCAAACAGATGATGTGTGGTATGATGATGTGCTCGAAATATTCGGACTGGGAAAAGCAATTATTGAGGATGTAAAATCATTCTAACTAAAAAACAAAAAGCTTTCCCAAACCAGGAAGGCTTTTTTTTATGACTAAACCTAAACCTAAACCTAAACCTATACTAGAAATGAACAAACAACCAGAAGAAGAATTTGTAAAAGAAATTACAGTACACGAGCTACACGCTTTGCGTAAAGCAAACAAAGAGTTTCAATTGATAGATGTACGAGAGCCGTACGAGCATAAGGTAGCTAATATTGGAGGCGAATTAATTCCTTTAGGCAAAATATATTTTAACCTAGCCGAAATTGAAAAAAATAAAAAAGTAATTATCTATTGCCGAAGTGGGCGCAGAAGTGCCGAAGCGGTACAATTGCTACAAAAAGCCACAGGTCACGCTCAATTGTATAACTTAAAAGGAGGTATTTTGGCTTGGGCTGCTGAAATTGGCCAAGCAGCTTATGTTAAAGTACTTGTTCACTCAAAATGTTTATGAATAGTTCAGGTTGGGTGAACAGATGCCTATTAAATCATAAATTTTATAGCGCATTGGTGCACTTTAATACAACTTGGCGAACTTTACACCTTCGATTAAACGTTTTGAAACATTACACCTGAATTATTCATGCGTTTAGATTGATGTGGATTCGAGGCGTCAAAAATTGAAGCTGTAGTGTTCTACAGCGATGTTTTTGCAACGAAGAAGACGCATTAATATAAATGCACATTTTGAATTTTCTGAAATATTGATATATTAAAAAAATGATGTCTTAATGATTGTAATTTGCTTTTTTGATAAAATTCAAAATGTTTATGAATAGTTCAGGTACAGACAATTGCATTAAAATAATGAAGAATAAACAATTTGAAACAAAAGCGATTCGAACTCAAACTGACCAAACAGGTCAAAAGGAGCATTCAACACCTTTGTTTTTAACGAGCAGCTTTACCTTTGATACGGCTGAGGATGGAGCCGCCTTATTTGAGGGCGAAATGGAGGGTAATCTTTACACTCGGTTTTCTAACCCCAATACCGATGAGTTTATTAACAAATTAAATTTATTGGAAGGCACAGAGGCAGGAATTGCCACAGCATCAGGCATGGCTGCTGTTTTTGGTTCTATTTTTCCTAATGTAAAAACAGGCGATCATATAATTGCCTCTAAAGCTATTTTTGGCAATTCTATTAATGTTATTACCCAAATACTACCAAAATATGGTATTGAATACACGTTGGTAGATGTTGATAATAATAAACAATGGGCAGAGGCTGTAAAAGAAAATACAACATTTTTATTTGTAGAAACGCCTTCTAACCCTACCTTAAAAATTGCTGATTTATCCTTTTTAAGCAACCTATGCAAAACAAATAATATTATCTACTGTGTAGATAACTGCTTTGCAACGCCTTATTTACAACAACCTAATGCGTATGATGCTGATTTAATTATTCACTCTGCTACCAAATACATCGATGGCCAAGGTAGAGTGCTTGGCGGTGCTATTTTAGGTAAACAGAAATACGTAGATGTATGCTATAATTTTTTACGCAGAACAGGCGCGAGCCTATCGCCTTTTAATGCATGGGTGCTTTCTAAAAGCTTAGAAACCTTGGCCATTCGTATGGATAGGCATTGCAGTAATGCGGAAAAACTATATCAATTCTTAGAAACCCAAGAGGATGTTCTTCAAGTGATTTACCCACACGCGCCTCAACATCCACAATATAAGCTAGCGAAAAAACAGATGAAACAAGGAGGAGGATTAGTAGGTTGTGAATTAAAAGGAGGTAAAGAAAGAGGTGCTCGTTTTTTAAATGCATTGCAAATGCACTCGTTAACGGCCAATTTAGGCGATACCCGTAGCATTGCAACCCACCCTGCTTCAACTACCCATTCTAAATTATCAGAGCAAGAGCAATTGGAAGTAGGGATAACACAAGGGTTTATTAGGTTCTCGCTAGGGCTAGAGCATATTGATGATATTATATATGATATTAAACAAGCCTTAGATGCTTCCAAATGAGTGTGAAATTATATACACATAATGCCCCTTTTAAATTAGAGCTTGGTAAGCAACTTGATAACTTACAAATAGCTTATCATACCTATGGCACTCTCAATAAGGATAAATCCAACGTTATTTGGGCTTTTCACGCACTTACTGCAAGTTCAGATGTGATGGAATGGTGGCCAGGTTTATTCGGAGAAGATGATTTTTTCAACCCTAAAGAGTATTTTATTATTTGTGCCAATGCCTTGGGCTCACCTTATGGAAGTTCATCTCCAACTGATTTTAATTTTCCATTATTTACAGTGCGCGATGTAGTAAATGCAGAATTGCTATTAGCAAAAGAACTAGGCATTAAGCAAATTTATGTAGCTATTGGAGGTTCTTTTGGAGGCAGTCAAGCCTTGGAATTTTCTTACTCGTTTGTGGGTAAAATAGACCACCTAATTATGATTGCCAGTTCGGCAAAGGAGTCAGCTTGGAGCAAGGCCATACACGAAGCACAACGATTAGCCATGAAGGCAGACCAAACATTTGGACAGCCTAACGGAGGTAAAGCAGGATTAAAAGCAGCAAGAGGAATAGCCCTGCTTACTTACAGAACCTCAGCCACCTACATAGCACAGCAAATTGATAGTGATGATAAAGTAGATAATTTTAAAGCAGCTTCGTACATAAGTTATCAAGGCGATAAGCTAGTAAATAGATTTGATGCCTTATCGTTTTACTATTTATCCAAATGTTTAGATACCCACCATATTGGTAGAGGTAGGGGAGGAGAAAGTGCCGCATTAAAACAAATTAAAATTAACACCATTGCTATCGGAATTAAAACAGATATGCTTATTCCGTGCAGTCTTACCGAAAAGATGGCAAACCAAATGCCTAATGCAACTTACCAAGAGCTAGACTCTGATTTTGGCCACGATGGTTTTTTGGTGGAAACGGAGAAGTTGACGGCCGTGATTTCTGATTTTTTATCCTAGCTAACCAAGCCATCACAACTTTGTCTATTCTGATAAAATTCGATATAGTTCAAGATTAAGGTAGTAATGATGTCCTTCAATTTCTTTTTTCTCTAATATGCTCATATCGCATAATTTGTTCAAATAATCTCGTGCTGTATTTTCAGAATAAATTCTAGCCTCTACAAGGTGTTTTACTTTTGTAAATGGTTGATTAAACAAGATGTTAATAAAGGTATCTACATTTCTAAATTTTTGTTTGCTATTTTTCACATATTCGAGAATTAAATCCTTTGTTGATACTATCTCATTGATTTTATAAAAAGTTAGGTTTGAAGTGGTTTCTATTGCCCTTAACATAAATAAAAACCACTCTCTCCAGTTGCCTCTTTGAGAAACTCCCATTAAGCCAGCGTAATAATCATTCTTATGATCCAAAATGTATCTGCTTAAAAATAAAATAGGAACATCTAATAATTTTTTATTTGTTAAATAATTGATGTTGAAAATACGGCCAGTTCTACCATTTCCATCTCTAAAAGGGTGAATAGCTTCGAATTGAAAATGAGCAATAGCCATTTTTAATAAATGATCTATTTTAAATTGCTCGTCATCATTTATGAAAGTTACAAGGTTTTCCAGTTTATCTTCAATTATTGTTCGCCCCCTCGGAGGTGTATAAATGATTTGACCAGCATTAGTGGCTGTGCCTCCTTGTTTAATAGTTGTATTTGAAAATTCTGGTCGAATTTCATCTGTTGTTTGCTTAATTTTTTGAAAAGTTTGAATGAAATAGCGTTGATCAAATTGGCCGGAATCTGCTAGGTAGTTATAACCAGACCATAGAGCTTCCCTGTATCTTAATACTTCTTTTGATGCTCCTTTGGTTTCATCATTTTGATCACTAAAGGCTTTATATAGCTCATCGTCAGTTGTAAAAATATTTTCAATCGCACTTGATATTTTTGCTTCTTGTAAGCTAATTGTATTTATCAGTAGCCCTTGATTTGGAATTATAGCACTTCTACCATGCAGCCTTGCTAATGCAGCTTTTGCATCCCCTAATTTTTCTAGTATTTCAATTGTTTGAAATAGCTCATCTCTGATTGGAAGATTAGGTATTTCATTCCAAGGGATATTTCTATCAGGATTGATTTTATAAAGTATTGCTGACATTGATTGGCTTAATATTTAATGTTTGCTATTGATGTTGACCTTAAATATACCATTATTTTAATCACATACATTAAATATGTAAAAAAATAATGTTTACTATTGATTTTGACATTAAAAGGTATTAGTATCAAAAACTTTGCTCAATGGACTAAGCTCTGATTTTGGCCACGATGGTTTTTTGGTGGAAACGGAGAAGTTGACGGAGGCTATTGCTGGTTTTTTACACAACTAACGCAAGAACCTCGCTTGTGCTTTCGAGTCCAAGAGAGACGCTTGAGTCAGTTTGAAGTTACCTGTCAATAAAAAAATAAGTCATCGCAAAATAATCATCCACGGAAGAAGTATATTTAGAACTATCTAATCGTAAGCGTACAATCAGTTGGTGGCTTCCTGTTGAAAAATCACTTACATCGATAAGGCTAATTAAGTTTGCCCTACGATAACCTAAGATATATTTGAATTGAATCATCCATTGCAGATTTTTTATTTGTGTACTATCAATGTATACTTCATAGAGGCTTCCAATAAGTGCTAGTTTATCCTTCGTTACTATATCCTCAAATGATTGAGTAGTGCTATCTTGTTCTTCTTTCTTCCATTCCTCAAAAAGAGCATTTTCAAGGGCTGGAATATGAGTGATTGAAAACTGAAGTGATTTTCCATTGATAACGTTATTTTTAACATTCAAGAAAGCTTCCTCAGTTATTGATCTTATGGGGATTATATCCTTAGGTAAATTTGAACTATTGGCGTCTATAAATATCACAATTATAATTTGTATGCCTAAACCTACTATAATATAAAGGGGTTTAATGTTGGAAATTAGAGTATAATAGAGTCTTCTATTGAGAAAGGATAGTGTAAATCGTGAAATTAAATAATGGACTGGGTAATATACTTTTACAAACCATTTAATCCTTTTGAGGCGACCAAATGTAAAAAAGTCCACAAATGTAACAATACAAATTAAACCGTATATGATGCTAAAAAAAAAGACTATAAAAACTGGCAATAATTCTATAAAAAAAAATACAAGAACGACAAAACCGCCCATAAAAAAAAAGAACCCTATGGCTGCAAAGACTACAAAAAAGGTAAAGGCAAAAACCAGACTACACAACTTATCGATTTTTATTAAATAAGGGGTATCGTTATTTGTTTTTATAAAGGAGCTAAACTTGCCTTGAAAAGCTAAATTTTCTTGATTGATTCCTTTCGGGAAAACATAGGATATGCCAATCATTCCAATCCAATAGGCTCTAAGGATTAAGTGTAATAAAAATCCTTCAACCAAAAAAACTAAAACAAGCAGTACCATTAATTGTGTAATGTTAATTACGAGTTCAGGTGTTTTTGTTGAAAATAATAATATATATCCTAAAGGGTCAATGTATTTAAACAAGCTGATGAGTCCTATAAGGGCTCCGCCTGAAATAAGAATCTCAGCTTGCCAGCTTTCTCTTTGGAGTTTTTTTAACCAAGATGGAGTATTATTTTTGTGTTCTTCTTTTGAAGCAGTATCCATAATTTCAAATTCCCTTGATAAACTAAAGTAATACTTTTAGATTAAATATCGAATTCCCTACAACTCATCACACTAATTCAACAGTTCAGTAGCTCTTATTTTAGAGTCTGCCCTAATTCCTAATTCTTTGTATTGTTATGAAAAACGCAATACACACAATCGCATTATTATTTGCTCTTAGCTCAACGTTACTGGCTCAAACTAAAATCACTGGCAGCATAACCAGTTTAGCGGGTGAAGAACTAATTGGTGCCAATGTATTTATTAAAGGCACGTATGATGGAGCAAGTACAGATGTAAATGGTAACTACTCATTTTTAACTTCTGCTTCAGGCGAAGTTATTTTAGTAGTTACTTACATAGGATATGAAGAAACAACTCAAAATATAACACTCAAAACAGGTAATAACAACATCGACTTTTCACTCAAAGAGTCAATTAATAAAATGGAGGCTGTGGTAATCTCAGCAGGTACTTTTTCAGGAGGCACGGGTACCAAAAGTGAAGTGCTCAAACCCTTGGATATTGTAACTACCGCAGGAGCCACTGCTGATATTGCAGGGGCATTAAACACCTTGCCCGGCACGCAAACGGTAGGGGAAGAAGGGCGACTTTTTGTTCGTGGAGGCGATGGATCTGAAACTAAAACCTTTATTGATGGATTGCAGGTGCTTCGAGCGTATGAAACCACCATTCCTAATACGCCTACTCGAAATCGATTTTCGCCTTTTATGTTTAGTGGTACTAGTTTTAGCACAGGAGGGTATTCTGCCGAGTACGGTCAAGCGATGTCATCAGCACTTATTTTAAATACCAAAGAAAAGCCGAGTCAAACCCGTACCGATTTAAGTTTAATGACCGTTGGTGCAGAGCTGAGCCATACCCAATCGTGGGCTAAATCATCATTAGCAGTACAAGGTGCTTATTATAATATGGCACCCTACTTTAATGTAATCCATCAAAACATCGATTGGGTTAAATCGCCCGAAAGTGCACAAGCAAATTTGGCGGCACGCCAAAAAATAGGCACAAGCGGTATGTTAAAATTGTATGGAAATGTTTCTACCAATCATTTTAGCATGTACCAACCAAGTATTCTTAACCCTACTGAAAAAATACTGGTAGATGTTACAAATAATTATATGTATGGCAATTCATCCATTAAAAATACGATAGGCGATGCTTGGAGCTATAAATTTGGAGCTTCCTACACCATTAATGTTGATAAAATTTTATTGGAACACGAAACCATTAAAGAAACAACCAAAGGAGTTCATCTTAAATCTGTTTTTACTGGAGATATTACCTCAAAAATTAGCCTAAACACAGGCGCAGAGTTACTGTACTCTCAAAGCACTCAAGCATATAATAACAACCAAAATGGAATCGCCAATATTGCGCAATACAAAAGCCCTTTAATTGCTGCATTTGCCGAATCGGACGTTTATTTTTCCAATCATTTTTTGGCAAGAATTGGTGGAAGAGTAGAATACAGCACGTTAAACAATCAGTTATATGTGGCACCTAGAGTTTCGCTGGCTTATAAAACAGGCGAAAATGCGCAAGTGGCTTTAGCAGGAGGTGTTTTTCAGCAATCGGCAACAAGTGATTTACTTCGCATCAATAATAACCTAGATTTTGAAAAGGCAGATCATTTAATTCTTAATTATCAAATGGTAAATGCTAATCAAACCTTTAGAGTAGAAGGTTATTTAAAGCGGTACCGTGATTTGGTTAAGTTCGATCCAACCAATCAATTTAATCCGCAGGGTTATACAAACACAGGAGATGGCTTTGCCCGAGGGGTGGATGTGTTTTGGAGAGATAACAAATCAATTAAAAATATGGATTATTGGGTTTCTTATTCATTTTTAGATACCGAGAGAGATTATCGAGATTTTCCAACTACTGCTATTCCAACATTTGCATCGGCACATAATGTATCAATAGTATCTAAATATTGGGTTAGCAGTTTAAAAACGCAGTTTAGTGGCACGTTTTCGTTTGCCTCTTCAAGGCGGTATAATAACCCAAATACAACCGAATTTAATGCAGAAAAAACCCCAGCTTATGTAGATTTAAGTTTGAGTGTAAGTTACCTAGCCACACAAAGTATTATTATTTATGCCAGTGCTACCAACGTATTAGGCAGAGAACATATTTTCGGATACACCTACAGTAATAGCCCCAATAGCGAAGGGCAATTTATTGGACAAGCAAATCAACTTCCAGCACCACGATTTTTATTTGTTGGGGTGTTTATAACCTTTAGTAAAGATGCCACATTAAATCAATTAAAATCA
>CAZGDC010000043.1:5753-16210 GCA_964524405.1 uncultured Roseivirgaceae bacterium | reverse complement strand
ATTACAATCAGTAATCTATTGAAGAATTTCAATTTCAACTCGGACATTTTTTGAAGCTAACCGGTCGAATTTGTCATAAATAGGCATTTTGCCTCCAAAGCCTTTTACTTCCATGCGTGCTGCGGCAATACCATTGTTTAAAAGATATTTTTGAATAATTTCCGCACGTTTAAGCGATAATTTTTTAGCAGATCCATTTTTCTCTTTGGTGGCTTGGCTTAACGAAAAATACTCGGGCACTTCACTTTCAATTTCAATAATTTTACCAGAAGCATTACCATTGGTATGCCCTGATATTTTGATATTATAGCTTGATTTTTCTTGTAGTAGCTCAAGTAAGCTATTTAACTCAAATTGAGATTCGGGTTTCATTATGGCTGCATCTTTATAAAAGAAAACATTATACATTACAACAATATCGCCTCTTTCATATCTTTTTAGTGGAAAGTCAACCAAAAGGGTGTCGCCTTTAATGCTTAAAAAGGCTTTTGTGTCTTTCGTCATTTCTTCCTCTAATTTTAAATTATGCTGTGCTTTTTTATAGCCAAATATTTCGGCAATAAACTGTATAGAATTTGATTGGTTATGAGGTTCATTCACAAAGGCGACTTCATGTGCCCTCACCGATCTTATTAACTTTAACCTGTCAGGGTCGATGATATTTACATTGCCTGTAACTTTAGAAAGAGTTACGGAATTAAAGGTGTTAAAAATGACTTTATATTGTCGTTTATCAGTAATAAACAATTTAGGGGCATATTTAACAACTTTAACTCCCTCAATTCCTACTTCATTTTTGGGTGCATCCGAAGCTAAAATAGCTGGGCTTACAATGTTTGAATTCGAAACACCAATGTCTGTATTTTTTTTAGTTGTTAAGTTTTCGATGTTTTCGATGTTTTCGATGTTTTCGATGTTTTCGATTTTCTTTTCTGGTATAGAGCTAATGGCCGTCATTCCAGAATTGGGAGCGTATGACAATACCCATGCATCTTTAAAAGGGGTGTTTTCTCGTGTAGGCTTTACCATAGGTATGGCTTCGTCCACCGAAGAAAAAGTATTGATGTGTACATAATAAAACATCGTTTTATTAGAATAGGAAATGTTAGCCTCTCTTCCTTTATCTATTAATTGTTCTCTAAAATTTAATGCGTTGTTTTTATTTTGAAAAGAGCCAACTACCAAATAGATGCCTTTTTCTAGATTTACAATTTCGCTAGATTGGGCATTGCTTGGTGTAATTAATAGAGAATTAATTAAAGCTACTAGTAGAACCCACTTTTTCATACGTTTAATTTTTATTGAAGAGCCTTGTTATTACCTTTGATTAAGTAAAACAACACGTTTATTTTAGGGAAAAGTAATATCTATATTGGAAATATGCAAATCGCAAATGATATAAGCTTGTTATTTCTCGCAAAATTACAATTTTGCACGTATAAACGTGATTAGTTTGTTCTTTTATTTATAAAAACGAGTACTATATGAAGTATCTGTGGCCTTTAATTTTGTTGTTGTATGTAACGGGTTCTTGTACGTTAAAATCTGAAGAAGATAAACCAAAAAGCGAAGTTGATTTGCTGATTGAGAAGACCATAGTGTTGCACGATACGCTTATGCTAAAGATGGGTGAATTAAGAAACAAAAAAAAAGTGCTAGAGCCTATTATTGAGCAGGGGACTGATTCTTTAACAATTTACAAAGCAGTAGTACAGGTAGCCAAATTAGATGCAGCTGATAAAGCGATGTGGGACTGGATGCATAATTTTGATGTCGCCTATAAGAATAAAAATGACTCTATTACACTAAACTATTTTAAGGCTAAATTGGAAAGTATTCGTAAGGTTGAAGTGCTATTTGATTCTGCTATTTACCAAAGTAATTTACAAAGCAATTAGTTGAATAGCTAATTATGCTCATGTTCGATAATTAAGGTAACAACAGATTTGTTTGATTCATTTATAGAAAAGTCGGCTGTAGTAGTTTTGAACTTTACTTCGTTGATAGGAACAAGTTTATCTGCAAGGGCAGCAAAAATTTTATCTTCAAAGCTTCCATTTAATTCACTAATTTTTTTATAGAGGTAATCAGTGTTTAAATATTCTTTAGAGAATATTACGCACAAATAATCTGTACCAATGGTTTCATCAATTTCAATGAGGGTATTTTTATCTGGCACATAAAAAATGGCCTCTTTTGATAAAGCCGCACTTGTTAAATCTGGTGGAAAAAGGGGATATATTTCTCTCGTTAAATCACTAGCAAATACATAGATAAAACCTGTGCTATGAGCAACAATTTTTATTTTAAACTGTGTGCCAGAAGGGTAGGAGTTTTTAATTTTATAGTGCCCTGCTTTTAATTGTGTTAATTCCATAGTGCCACCACCAGCTACTATTTCTAGCTCAACGCCCCCAGATAATTGAGCAGAATGTTTTTTTGAAGGAATCATATATAGGCTATAGGCTTGCCTAGTAAAAGTTATAAAATCTTTATAAGGAATCCATAAAAAACCGTTATTTCCCCATGCTGTACCTTGGCTATTCATCACTTCAAACGACCCTCCAAATTTTTTATCGTCATAGCCTACCACACACAAGGCTACTGCGGGCAGTTTAGGACTAAATGCTTCCCTTGGTTGCCAAAACTCTTTTGCGTATTCAAATGATTTTCCGTAATGCATGGCCACCACTACGGGCAGGTTTTCTGCTAGTGTAATTTTAATGGCTTCAATTTTCTTTTCATTGCTTTCGTGGGTGTCGTATAGCCTGGCATATTCCGATAATTTGTTTTTAGAGGCTTTTCTTTTTTTATTTTCTGGCGATTGTGTTACACATCTTACCGGAAAATCAGTATATCGAGGTGTTCCATATTTTTTCATTGCTTCGAGTACTTGGGCTATTGATACGGGCTGGTTGCACTCATTTATATGCATCGTATTAGTAGAAAAAAAATAAGGAAATAAGGGAGAAAAGGCATTTTTAGTAATTTCTCTTCCTTGTCTTTCGGCCTGTTGTGCTTCTATAATGGTTAGGGCTGCATAGGAAGAAGCCCAAGCAGGGCTAGTGGTATAATTGAATTGATGGAGGGGTTTAGGGGCAAACTTTTTTAAACTGTATGCGGTTGGAAGCGTATGTATGGTTTGCTTTGTTGGATAAAACCTTTTATTTATTTTTTGATATTCATAATCACTTATGAGTATTCCCTTGGTTTTATTTTGCGAAAAAGCAAAGGAAGAGATATAAAAAAAAGGTAGAATAAGAATTATTCTACCTAGGTTTCTCTTAGCCAGCGCTATTTTATTGTGCCACAAATACAAAATCACTTCCTGGTTCATTGCTTCCAAATTCTCCTACGTGGGGTTCCATTTTTAAATTAAGCAGGTGTCCTTGTAGTTCTTGCAAAGTTAATATTTTATCTTGTCCACCATAGCCTCTTAATGCCATTAAAAATTTACGAGCAAATGGAGAATGTCCGCCAGGTATTCCATCGGCTACATATTGTTTTCCGCCAGAAGTTATATACTTTCTAGTTTTCCATCGTAATCTTCTTTCAATAAATTCAGAACGGGTAATGTCGGTGTACATATTGTCCATCCCTCTAGCTCCTGAGCGGGCTACTAATGGGTTAAAAGTGCCTCCAAAGCAGGCGTCAAGGGTAAGTAAAATATGCTTAGCAGGTATATTGTTTACTACAGTTCTTAGGGTTGAATGCGAAATGTACGATGTTTTACCAAGATCATTTGCTTTACTATCTTTACCTACTAAATATCCTTCGGTAAACACTTCATCGAACTGCCCATGGCCTGCAAAAAAGATAAATAATTGGTCGTTAGGTTGGTAGCTTTTTTTTGCATACTCTCTTAGTTTAGACATAATTTCAGAGGTGGTTGTATTTAAAACTACCTCTACTTTAAATCCATAAAATTTCTCAAGTTCTTCGGCTATGGTTTGCACATCTTTTACAGGGTTAAAAAGGTTGCTCCACTCATCGTATGTATTGGTGCCAAATAACAGTGCGTAATCTGTTCTGTTAGAAGCAAGTGGTGTAGCACCTGCCATTTTAAGTATTCGGCTGTCGGTACTTACAATGTCATCCATACTGGTTGCAACAACCTTAATGATGTTTTCACCAGGTTTAAGTGTTATATCTTTTTCAATTACTTTATCATAGCCACTGCTCGCAGGTCTAAATCCCCTAGATTCGCCCACCAGTTGATTGTTTAAGTATAATTCTGCACTTTTTAATTTGCCTTCACTTTTTATTCCTATTTTAACAGAATACATTTTTTCAAGCACAGAAGTTTCATATGTTTGAGGTGTTATCCAAGTAATAGCGGGGGTTATTCCTGATAAGTTTAACGTAACGCTATTTGTTTTTTCGCTAACCACTTGAGCTGAACTTAAATTTGGAATAAGTAATACAAGCAACATAAGTAGAGGCGTTTTGAGTGTTTTCATAACGTGCATTTTTAAAAAATAGTTGTATAAAACCTAGTGTCGTGTCACACCTAAACCTACGGGTAATCCAATACGTCTTTTAAGCCATGTTTGCGTTAAAAAATAGTAGTATAGCTACGGCTATTCTACTATTTTTTGCCTTCACCTAACTCAAAATTTAGTACTGCCTTACCCGTCATTTAAGCGTTGACACGACACTAGGTTGAATTAATATATATATAATTAATATAACATAGTATGCCAAAGGTAACCTAATCTAAGAGGGTAACTATAAAAAAAATAATGATTTTTTTATAGTTACATATATTTACTAAATTTTAGTAGTCATTCCTGCGTAGGCAGGAACCCGCCCTTGCCATTGTAATTGCATCCGACCATTGTTGTAAAGATACTCTATTTAGTGTCTGTGCAAAAAGTCGGCTATCTGCGTTATGCTCATATAAAAAATGCTCGGCTATGCCTATTTCCGAAAAGGAAACTCCGCTTTTTTAAATTTCACAAGCCTTACTAGCCAACTTTTTGAACCAGACACCTGTTGTAAATGTATACTATTTAGTGTAAAATAGCATTTCGATTTTACGGGTTCCTGCCTACGCAGGAATGACGCGCTGCGTTGTTGCGCTGTTGCGTTGTAAAAGCCTACGACTAACTAAACGACATTGATTACTAAACGGTATTTAGGCACTGTTAAAGTGGGGCAAATTGGCTATTTTTTTATAATTTTTCCAGATTCGACTAGTTCTGCGGCAGTGCCTTTTACATGAATACGGTAGGCATACATTCCAGTAGGTGTTTCTCTTCCATTATTAGTTAACCCATTCCATATAATAGAGTTATAACCAGATGAAAGAGGGGATGAAATAGTTCTTATTTCTTTTCCTACGGTATCGTATATGCGAAGGGTTACAACATAGTTTTCGCCTTGAGGCAAGCCTATATTAAATGTTATTTCATTTGTAAATGGGTTTGGAAAAGGGCTTTGGGTAATTGGTTTAGCAGGGGTAAGTTGTTCAAGCACATTATCACCAAAGTACACCTCAAAACTTGTAAGGTTTCCGTGGTTAAAAGTGTATGAGTTTACTTCTTTCATATTAATAGTGGTAAAATGTGTTTTATCCACTAAGTATAAGTCGGGAGAATTATCGCCAAAATAGGAATTATCCCAATTGATTTTTTGCTTTTCTTTGGAGGTGTTTTCTACGTTGTATTCAAACTGCCATTTTTCTTCATGGGTAGTTTCTCTTATATCTTTTTTAAAAGAAGATGCTATGAACGCAGGATGATTGAAATTGATTGTTTTTATGGAAGCAAATGCGGGAGGGTTTACTATATCAAATAGGTCTTTACCAATGGTTGCTTCTAATTCCATGCCAATTCCTCCGAGTGTAAACATATCGCCATTAACACCTATTGTTTTAAAGAGTACCTCCCAGCTGGTTTCTGATAACTCGTTTTTGTTTTCTTGAGTGGAAGTATGCCTGCCACCTGTATTTTTTTTAGCAGGTATTTTTAATGAAATTGTATTTTGTGTATTATTTAAAATAAAAGCGCCACTTCCTGTAGGGATGGCACTAGCTGTTTGATACCCATTACCACCGTATAGTTGGGGGGCATCTACATCGCCTGGGTTAACTTGAGAAAGCAGTTCAATATCTGCCCAAACTACATCGTGCATAAATGGGTTGCCTATTAGATTCCACCCTTCTACTAAATCAACAGAAAAAACTTGGAAGTCGGTTCCTGTAACATTTATTTGTTCAAATGAGGTAGTGCCTGCAGGAGAGGTAACACTAGCAGGCGAGGCGGCTAACGCAAAATAGCCTTTGCCTACTTCTAAGTTAGTGGCATTTGTTGCTTCTGTAAATTCTGTAGCACTTTCTCTTGCATAGCTAAAAATACGCATTTTAGAAGGGTCATAATCGCCACCCAATATAGCACTAAACACGTGTTCTACCGTTGCATTGCTTAGTGCTAATGGAATAGCCATTAGCCTGTAGGCTTGGGTGGTAGTGCCAACACCAAAACTTGTAATAGCAATACCATTGGGGTAATTAATAGGCAGCCTTTGTATGTTGTTTAACGTATTTAGGGTATTATTTGCATGGTCTGTAAATTCCATATAATACTCGATGCCTGTTGGGCTAGCACTTTTTGTTTCTACTACTGCTATATCAAATTCATACACACCATTGCCAAGTGCGGTTAAATCGGTTTGTTCATAGATAGGATTTGCAGGGTTTAATGCTGTTATTTCTTGCCAATGGGCAACGGCAGATCTTATACCAGATTGGTCTTCTACAGTAATGGTAGATTTTTGATTAGCAGCACCAACAGAATAATGAGGAGATAGCGGTGTTAGATTTGTAATAGTTGGTGCTTTTATATCTTTGGCACCATATATCATTATTCTGTTGAGCCCGCCATCTGTAATTAGTAGGTTTTCGGAGTGATCCCAAAACACACCAGTGGGGTCGCCTACTGTGCGAAGTGTAATGTCCGTTTGATCTATGCCTTTGCTTGTAAAATTAGGCTGCCCAATAACGAGGTCAGCATTTTCATTATTAGTTGGTATTTGATTGTATAGGAGTACACGGTTATTGTTTCGGTCTGCGATAGCTAATTTGCCAGTACGAGATACGGACACGCCTAAGGGTATGTTAAGGGAGTTGCCAGTAGTGCCTATGGCATTTGAATTAAAATCGGGTTGCCCAATTACCGCATTGGCAGCAGTATAATCAGCAGTTGGTATGGTATCATATACTAAAACTCTATTGTTCAATGCATCTGCTATTAAAAGCTTATTATCGGGTGTTACCGCTACAAAAGTGGGAAAGTTTAAGTTTTTATTGGAAGTGCCCGCAATGCTAGTTGTAAAGTTGGGTTGCCCAATTACCACATCGGCTTCAACTCCGTTTTCTTGTGGTATGCTATTAAATATTAACACCCTATGTGCGGAAAAATCAGCCACAATTAGCTTGCCATCGTTGGAAACAGCTACCCCTAACGGAGACAAAAATTGGCTTTTTGTTACGGCCATAGCGGTGGCAGTAAAGTTGGTTTGCCCTATAATAACATCTGCCAATTCTCCGTTGATGGCAGGAATGGTATTCCATATTAATATACCTCTGCTATCCGATACAATAAGTTCTCCATTAGGCCCAATTATAACATCACCTGTTATTAAATCGTTTACTTCGGGCCCCAAGATGGATTGAGATGGCGTTGGGTTTATGCTTGTAAAATTAGGCTGCCCTACTACTATATCTGCGGGTACATCATAGCTGGTGGGTAGTTCATCCCAAATCAGCACTCTGCTTTCTCCTGCCACTATCAATTCTCCATTAGGCGAGATAATGGCTTTTAGAGCATTATTAACACTTATGTTAGATGCGGCACTATGCCCCTGCGATATACCATCTGCTGCGCCAACCACTATAGTTGCTTGCTTCATTTGCCCTAATTCATTCGGAAAATCACCAATATTTAGATGTATATACCGAGTAATAGATTGTGCAGCACCATAAGTTACCTCATCGCCCGCTTGTGATGCTGTAACACCCACTAGGCCTGTTTGGGTAGGAGTTAGCGTGCTATTTTCAATAGTAGCATTGCCTGTAATTGACAGTATGCTATACGAAACAGCATTGCCCGAAGAGGCGGTTGCCCCTAATGTTGCTGTTTGTGCCATAGTAATATCATCTAAATTAGGGAATGTGATAATTTGGCCGAGAAGAAGTCCAGTCCAACCGGTAACATTACTTATTTCGGATGAGTATGTAGCGGTAAATGTAGCACCGCCTGTGGCATAATTATCCTTAAAAATAACATGGTTGGCATAAACAGATCCCGAACTTGGAACTTCAAAAATGGCTGCTACTCCTGAGTCTGTTGATGTAATAATGATGGGATTTTCTGGCGTTCCATTAAGCTGCAAGTCAAGCATTTCTTGTGTATCATTAGCATTTAGCTCAACGGTGATTCCTGCATTAACAATAAATGAGGCATATTGATTATTGCCAGTAATGGTAGCATCTGCTTCAATTATTACATTATTAAAATCAAAATCGCCATCAATAGAGTTGCTAAATTCTTGGCTTGCAATAATATGCAGGGTTGAACTACCTTTATTAAAGGTTGTATTTGCCCCTTGGGTAAAGCGTGAAGCATATATATGAGAGTTGCCTGCATTAAATATTTTAGAACCTGAACCGAACGTAAATTCCCACTCATCAGCCCTTACGGTAAAATTGTTCGTATTAAAGTTGCCTCCATTAAAACGAACCTCTTGGGTCTCAAAATTGCTTGTTAAGCTCCAAGTACTGCTGCCATTAAATGTAATTTTTTCAAAAGCACTTCTTAAATTATCCGCCATATTAATGGTGTTTTCTAGCATATTAGAATCGAAAATAATAGTTGCTATACTTCGATGAACACCTTGTGCTAGAATAAAGGAGCCTGCTATGGTAAGCGTGTTGTCAATATGGCCAGTAACCAAAGAAGGGAATTGTGATTCATTAGTTGTCCATGTTATGTTATTACAAAGGGCATTTTGGTTTATGTTTACAATTTGGTTAGAAGCGGTAAAAGAGTTAGGTGTAAAAAATACATTATCGTTTATGGTAGGTGGGGCTGTGTGAAATACAGTTCCTCCATCTTCCTCTGCCCAATGGGTGAAATTAGACCAGTTGCCAGTGCCTCCTACCCAGTAATAATCTAGGGCATTGCAGTTGATAGCAATATTGCTATTATTTATTCCTGTTTCGGGAGCACCTTCGCTATTAAGTGTAGAAGTTACTCTAATTCTATAATCTGTGCCAGTTAAGCCATCGGGAATTTGAACAGGAATATTGCCTAATAAATTTGTGCTAGAAATGCTACCGATAAAATCCGGGTCTGTAAAATCACCTGAGTTATCAGAAAGTTCGGCTACAAATTCATTGCCAGAAAGAGGGGAGAAATCTGACACTTCATACCCAATTATTAAGCTTTGGTTGGCGCATAAGGAGCTGGGTACGCCTGTTATTATTATGTCTTGAGCACTTAGCAAGGAGGAGGCAAAATTAAGTGCCAGTAGTATATAAAAGTATATAAATAGTTTTTTCATAACATGTTATGTTGGCTGAATTTAAGTTACATTTTTTGTTTCGAAAAATTAATTACCATTGGGCGAGTTAGGAGGGCCTGGAAGGATGCAAGATGGGTGTGATGGATTTGTTGCACAATTAACAGCTCCATCGCCTCCTCCATTGTCTTTCCCACTTAGTAACATTATTGCAGCAATACCTGCTACTACAGTTCCTACACCAACATAAATGAGTATGGGTGTTTTTTTAAGTTTAAATGTAGCACTCATAATGGCATCATTAGGCTTGGTGGGGTCAAATAATTTAAATTGAAAACGGTCTCCCTTTTCCATCGTTTTAGGTACGTTCCAAGTATAGCTGCCCACATTATCAATATTATCTATGTCTATTATTGGGCTATTATTTTTTAATAGTTCAAGTTTTAGATTTCGGTTTAATGTGCCACCTTCCCATTTAATGGTATATGGTTTGCCAATTTTAACCGCTGCATCTATTGTTGGTTTTATAAATTTTAATGGGCTAAAAGTAACCGTGGCTGTTATTTCAAACGAAATATCTCCTTGAAAACTTCCGAGCTCTTTGCCTGCATTCCAAATTATTTTTTTGCCTGTTCCAACCGATTGATTGATGCCAACATCGCCTGTTACTTCTTTGAGCACAGCAGTAAAACTATCATTTGAACTTTTTAAAACGATATTAAATTTTTGCTTGTTTTCGGAAGATAGAAGGTCGTAAGAAATAAGTACGCTGGAGCCACTAACAACAGCTCCTATATTTTTAATAGATTGCGCATTTAGTTGGAGGAGGGATAAGAATATAAAAAGAACTAAAAAGTATAGTTTTTTCATAAATATTTTGATTGTTTAATGTGCAAATATACAAACACAAACACTTAATAGTGCAATTTATTGTG
>CAZGDC010000043.1:0-5653 GCA_964524405.1 uncultured Roseivirgaceae bacterium | reverse complement strand
GAATAGATCTTTGAAACAATGGTTTTAACTTAATAATATAGTGTCTAATCATTTTAGTGTCTAATCATTTTTATTGCTCTGTAACCCTCTGCGATTCTTTGTGTAACTCTGTGGAATAGCTGTTACACAAAGTTACACGGAGCGTTTAAGTGATTTGCTAATCTTTAATTCTGCCAAATCGCAATGCTTTTAGCATAAAGTCGGGGAGGGGTTTTTGTGGATCCCTATTTTCTAAATTTAAAAAGATGCCTAGTTTTTCAATAATAGGGATTTTATACACTTCAATAAGTTCAATGAGTGTGCCATCAGGGTCTTCAATATAGGTACAATGCACACGGGTGGTGCCGCCCATATCTAAGGTGTCTAAGGTGTCGCAGGTAAATCCAAAGCCTTTTTCTGCGAGGTCTTTTCCTAGTTCTTTCATGCCTCGCACATCAAACCCTAGGTGAACAAAACCAATATCGCCCCATAATCTATCAGCGTATATTTTTTTAGGGGTGTAATCCATGGCTTGTGCAAGTTCAATGTAGGTGTCTGGCATTACTTTGGAAAAGCCTCCGCTTGGCTTATTCGATTGTGTAAGGCGTATGCGTCTAAATGTTTTTTCGCCTCCAGGCATGGTGTTTTTCCAATCTTCAAAAACATCGGTTTCGTCAAATAAAATCTTATCATACCCTAAAAGATCGGCATACAATGTCAGTGCTTTATCTATATCGGTAACGCCAATAGTGCTGCCAACGGGGCCACCGGTTACGTGGCGCAACTTGGTGTACCAACTGCCTCCAGAAACTATCTGAAAAAGTAGCCCGTTAGGGTCTTTTAAATAAAATGTTTTGCCTCCATAAGGCAACTCTTGTATTTCGCCAATAACATTAGCACCATTTTTTTTAAACCACCCAAAGGTTTTTTCTACATCGGGCGATTTTATTTGCGTGATAAAAATGCCTAGGTCTCCTAACTCAAATTTAACATCCGCATCTGTAGCTTTAAACGAAACAGGGCTTACTACTTCCATGGCTAGTCCGCCTTGCAAGTTTAAAATCATAGCCGCACGCTTATTAATTATATCGCCTTTGGTATAAATCTGCATTAATGGAGCTTCTGCCTCCCCATTAAACATACAAATGTCCATCCCAAAAAACTTGCGGTACCATTTCCAAGACTCTGCATGGTTAGGAACACCCACACCTACATGCTGAAGACCATTAATTTGTTTATACATATTTTTTATTAAAACTTATAAATCCTTAAAAATTGCAGACCTGTCAGGTCTAAATGATTGGTTTTGTTACAGTTATAAAAACGCTTGCAAATTTAAGGTAAATTAAGAATACACAAATCTAATTAATCCATGATTTTATCATTCGTTTACTCTTTTTAGTTTGCTTTATTGCGCCCATTTTTGCAAACTAATGCCTTATCTTTATGGGTGTAAAATCATTAGACTATTGGCTTTGGCTTAGCAAAATAGTGTTATGTAAGTGTATGTAATGGATTTTAAAAAATTAGAACAATATTTAGTGCAATATAAAAAAGAAGGGAAAAATTACTTTATTACCTCTTCTTTTCAATCGCATAGTTTGGTGCTACTGCATATGCTAAGCAGAATAGATGCTCATATTCCTGTGATTTTTATAAATACGGGGTATCATTTTTCTGAGACGATTAGTTTTAGAGAGGAAGTAATGCACACATTTGGCATGGATAATTTAATTGATTTAAAATCTTCGATGCCTAAATTAATGCAAATGGATGCTAGTGGTAGATTACTTTTTACTTCGGATCCAGATCATTGTTGCTATATAAATAAAACACAGCCTTTAGATTCAATTTTACGAACCCACGATGTGTGGATTAATGGCGTGCGTGCAGATCAAAGTGCCACGAGAAGCCAAATGAAAGAAACACAGGAAGCACCACATAATACCATGCGGTTGCATCCAATGCTCGATTGGTCGTCAAAGCAAATTTATGCGTATCAGCAAAAGCATCAATTACCCAAACATCCGTTGGATGAAAAAGGGTACATGAGTATTGGTTGTGAGCCTTGTACGCGAAAAATTGACCCTGATATGCTAGTGCGTGAAGCGCGTTGGTATGGGCTAAATAAAACCGAATGTGGATTGCACACAGATTTAATTAAATAATGAACATACTAGTAATTGGAGGTGCTGGCTATATAGGAACGGCCTTAGTTGAACAACTATCTGAGTTATCTACTATTAATAAAATAACAATTTATGATAATTTAAGTCGGGGGAATTACAATCTTTTTCTTGGAGACAAGCTAATAAATAGCTCGGATATCTCATTAGTTCAAGGGGATATTTTAGATACTCGATCCCTTAAAAAAGCAATGAAAGGGGTAGCTATTGTGTACCACCTAGCGGCTAGAGTTACTACGCCTTATGCTAATGTAGATCCTCATTTGTACGAGCAGGTAAACCATTGGGGCACAGCAGAAGTGGTGGCAGCCATCGAAGCATCTGAAGTGCAGCAGTTGGTGTATTTAAGTAGCACCAGTGTGTATGGGGCTTCAAAAGTTAATGCGTCTGAATTAACAGAACCAACACCTAGAACCTTTTATGGCAACTCTAAATTAAGGGCTGAAAAACATGTGCAAAGACTTGTTGATAAAGGTAGAGCTGTAATAATTAGGGCAGGAAATGTGTATGGCTTTAACCAATCGATGCGATTTGATGCGGTGATTAATCGGTTTGCATTTGAAGCTAATTTCTTAAAAAAAATCAACATCCAAGGAAATGGAAAACAATCGAGGGCTTTTATTCATATTGATGCTATTTCGCAGGTATTAGCGGAGCTTCCGTTTGTAAAATTGCCATCAGGTATCTATAATTTGGCGTTGAGCAATTATTCGGTGCTAGATTTGGTGGATGTATTTAAAGAGTTAGTGCCAACACTTGAATTTATTTTTGTGGAGCAACACCAAGAACTCCGCAATTTTGAATTGGATACAAATTTAAAAGTAGCGAAGTATATTACCCTTCCTAAAGTGGAGAAACTTAGCAAAGAAATAGAGGTGTTTTTAGGCAAGTTTAGCTTTTAAATTAGTGACTGTTCAAAAAATAAATGTGCATTTAGTCCGTTAATTGCGTTAAAAATATTCCTCATAGTAGAGCTATGTTTTTTGCTTAGAAGCCAAAATAAATTCTATGCAATTTTAAATAGATACTAACTTTAAAATAACATGATAAATGCCATTATAAAAACATCAACCCTTCTTTTAATTATGTTATCTGTACGTTTTTCAGTTCAAGCACAAGCACAAGATAAAATTTACAAAAAAAATAAAGAGGTAATTGAATGTATTATTAAAGAAGTTGGAAGTGAAGATATTAAATACTATGCGTTAGAAGTTTCCGAAGGTGTTTTGCGCTCCATTTTAATTGATAAAATAACAAAAATTGAGTTTGCAAATGGTGAAATAATAACCTTTCAAGATAATTTTTCAAATCCAGAAAACTATGAAGACCAGCACAAAAACTTACTCAAAATCAATCTTTTAGAACCGCTAAATGGTAGCACAAGTTTTACACTTGAACGAAGTTTGAAACCAGGAAGAAGCATGGAAGGAACCCTTGGAATCATTGGGTTAGGTTTTGATCCTGCCAATTATGAAGGGATAGGTGCATACGTGGGGTTTGGGATAAAATTTTTGTCCAAACCTGATCGTTATTTTAAAAAAATGCGTTATGCGCATATTTTAAAAGGTTTTTTTGTAAAACCCGAAATTCTTTTTAGCTCTTACCAAGTACTTCCTTTTGAAGTAGGTCATATTGGTGTTGTTAGACCTACCGTAATACTTATAGATAGAGTTTGGGTGGCTTCGGCTGTATTTTTAATAAATATTGGCAAACAATGGGTGTTTGATGACGGATTTGCCTTAGAACTGTTTGGAGGTGTTGGTTATGGGCATAAGTCAAGAAATGATGTGCCACAATATTCTATTTTTATTAGAAACGACATGCCATTAGTAGGAAGGATTGGTTTACGAATAGGGATTCTTTATTAGCCCATCATCATACCCACAATAGTGGCCGACATAAGCGAAGCTAAGGTGCCTGCTAATAATGCTTTAAGTCCAAATTTAGATAGCAGTACTCGTTGGCCAGGAGCCAAGCCTCCAATGCCGCCAATTTGAATGCCAATGGAGGCAAAATTGGCAAAGCCACAAAGCATATAGGTGGCCATAATAATGGATTTATTAGAAGTAAATGCACCTGCTTCTTTCATGGTAGCAAGGCTTTCGTAGCCTACAAATTCACTGGCAATAAGTTTTTCGCCTAATAGTTGCCCTGCCAAGGTAATATCTGGTGAGGCTATGCCAATTAACCACATTAGTGGGGCAAATAAATAGCCTAATATAAATTTAAGCGATAGTGAATTGTACTGCCCATTGGTAAAGCCTGCTATGGTTTCGTTTAAGCCAGTTACATCTCCAACTTTTACAAAAACATAATCGAACATGGCAATAAAGGCAAAAAACACCATAAGCATAGCTCCTACATTTAGGGCTAATTTTAATCCTTCAGTAGTGCCATTGCTCATGGCATCTAAAAAGTTGCTGCCTACATTTTGTTTGCTTATTTCTATATTGGTATTTATTGCTTCGGTTTGAGGAACAATAATTTTTGATAATACAATGGCTCCTGGAGCAGCCATAATGGAGGCCGCTAATAAATGCTTGGCAAAAATTAATCGTTGCACAGGGTCATCTCCTCCTAAAAAACCGATATAGGCAGCAAGTACACCACCCGCTACGGTTGCCATACCGCCCGTCATAACCAGTAGTATTTCCGACTTATTCATTTTTTCTAAATAAGCTTTAATTAATAATGGGGCTTCGGTTTGCCCTAAAAATATATTGCCCGCAACTGACAAAGACTCTGCGCCAGAAATATGTAATGCTTTGGTTAATAGCCAAGCTAACCCATACACTACTTTTTGAATAATGCCTAAATAAAATAAAACACTGGTAAGTGCCGAAAAGAAAATGATTGTGGGTAAAATTTGAAGTGCAAAAATGAATCCAAATGAATCTATATCTAATAAACCACCAAATAAAAAGGTGCTTCCGTCTCTTGTAAAGTCGAGTACTTTAATAAATAGTTTACCAAAAAACTCGAAGATGGCTCTTACCCAAGCCAAATTTAATATACTAAAGGCAAGCACAAGCTGTGCACCTAACCCAATGCCTACCACACGCCATGAAATGGCCTTTCTGTTGGTGCTAAATAAATAAGCAATCAGAATTAAAGCAGCCATGCCTAGTATTCCTCTAGGAATAGAAATTAAAAAGTTGCCCTCCTCTTTAATTAATTTTTCGTTAATTATATCATTTTTTACAACCTGTGTAATATCCTCTTTTTGTATTGATTGTTCATAAACAACCGTATCAGTTATTATTGAATCTTGCTTAGGTTGCCCATTTGCAAAAAATGAAATAAGAAAAAAAATAAGTGTAAATGGGAGGTGTAAATAGTTATTCATTTTCTTTTATGCTAATTCTCAACCTAATTAATTCATGAATTATTCAGGTCAAGGCTACGTCATCTATTAATGATAATTGAAGGGTTTCTGCCTACGCAAGAATGACGTTATTCGATTTTAAAATCAAGCTAAAGAACGAATT
>CAZGDC010000042.1:11485-16219 GCA_964524405.1 uncultured Roseivirgaceae bacterium | reverse complement strand
ATTTTATTAATATGCACCAAAAATACAAAAAAGAGTTCAGGTATGAGGTTTGTGGAATTTTTTGTCGCATTAAGCACAACGGTTAACTATTTTCATTATTTCAAACATTTGAACAGATACAAATTGCACTCAATGGTTAAATTTAATATTTGTAGAGGCAGGTATTTATATTTCTAACTCCAACATAATTTGTTATGACGTTCCATTTTATTAACTTCGAAGCAATTGATTAAAAGTGTCTATGTTTAATTTTCCTAATTATCGTCAGCTAGACAAGATGGACTGCGGTCCTACTTGCCTTAGAATTATTGCTAAATATTACGGCAAAAACTATTCGCTGCAAACATTACGTGAGAAAAGTTTCATCACAAGAGAGGGTGTGTCGCTATTAGGAATAAGCGATGCAGCAGAATCCATAGGGTTTAGAACATTGAGTGCAAAAATGCCTTTCGATAATTTAAAAGAGGATACCCCTACTCCTTTTATCGCACATTGGCGACAACAACACTTTATAGTGGTTTATGGATTTAAAAAAGACAAAGTACTTGTATCAGACCCCGCCCATGGGCTCGTTAAATTTAGCAAAAAAGAATTTTTAGACGGGTGGCTTAGTGATAAAGATAAAGGGGAGGAAACAGGAGTGGTATTATTATTAGAGACAACACCTGACTTTTACAGTACGGAGGGCGAAACACTTGACAAAACAGGCTTTTCTTTCCTGTTTAACCCAACTTGAAGTAACTATTCAGCCGAGGTGCTTTCGAGATAAAAACAGATAGTTTTTTTGATAAATGAAACTCCTTTTTATTAGCATAGCACCGCTATGGCACTAAAAATAGCTAAAGTTTAGCAAAAAAAGTACTTTTTTTAGCCGAAATGACTCTTGGCTGAATAGTTACAACTTCCCTATAAAAATCTATTCTATCCTTATAGCCAATAACTTACGGCTAGATTCAGAGACTCCCTCTAACTTTCCTAGGTTCAAAACAACCACTTGCCTAGTCTTGTTACCCATTCTATAGGAATGCGTTAATCGGTAGTAAGTGTATGATTTTGCTTTCTTTTTGTCTTTTTAAATTACGGCTCTAATAAGCATGTGGCAAAGGTATAAAACAACAATTACAACTCCACTTTTGGGTCACTATAAATGAATATCAAAAAACATAATTGACTAATAATGAACACTTTATATATTTGGTCAAAAAAATAAAAATGTATTCACCTAATAATCAGCATTATAAAAAGTAATCTTTTTTTCGAAGTGCTTTGCTTTTTTCAAGTTGGGCTAAAGAAATGCCCTTTCAATTTAAAATAAAAAATGGTGATAAGGTTGCTCTTACCATTACTACCTATGCTTTAGGCATAGCATCGCTATGACGAATAATTTTTAACGCTGTTAGCGTGTAAAAGAATGAGCCAAAATGCCCAGTTATTCTTTTTACAATCCCTTAGCTTTGTTTTGTGGTAGCCTTATAGTAAACAGCAAACCAAGCCCAATAATAAAAAATAGCCCTAGTGCTAAAGAGCTATTCCTCATGCTACCCGTAAGATACTCTATATATCCGTAAGCAAAAGTGCCTACTACAATAGATACATTAAACGTAATATCATAAAAACTAAAAAAAGAAGCCAGTTCTTTGGTATCTGAAGGAATAAGCTTTGCATACGTAGCTCTTGATAAAGCCTGAATACCTCCCATTACAAAGCCAACAACAAAAGCTACTATAAAAAATTGCAATTTGCTCGTTACTAAAAAGGCCGCCACACAAATAAGTATCCAAATAATAAGCATGCTTGCTATGGAGAATTTATTACCTCTAAAAATTGAAAGCTTAGCAAATAAATAAGAGCCTGGAATAGCTACCACATTAATAATTAGAATGGTTAAAATAAGTTCTCCTCCCTCTAGTTTTAATACTTTACTGCCAAATTGAGCCGCCATATACATAACCGTTTGAACCCCTGTGTTATAAAAAAAGAAGGCGAGTAGAAATTTTCGAGTTACAAGTAGTCCTTTTAATAAGTTCCATACTTTTCTAATTTCTTTATACCCATTAGTAAATATATTTGGTTTATCAAACTCTTCTGCCACATCAACAGGCATTTTATTAAAGGTGATTTGTGCGAACCCCACCCACCATAACCCCACTAGAACAAATGAGATTCTGGCAGCAGTGCCATCAGCGGCAATGCCAAATAGTGCTGGCATCTGAATTAATAATAAACAAATAATGAGTAAAATAACACTACCTGCATACCCATAAGAAAAGCCTTTTGCGCTTACTTCATCCATCTTATCTAAGGTAGCAATTTGAGGCAAGTATGAATTATAAAATACCAAACTGCCAGAAAATGATATGCTAGCTATTACTGCAAGAGTTATCCCATACTCAATATTACTGCCATCGAAAAAATATAGCCCCATACAGGATAAACTCCCTAAGTAAACAAATATTTTCATAAAAAGCATGCGCTTACCGCTATAATCTGCAATGCCTGTAAGTAAAGGAAGTAGGATAGCAACTATTAAAAATGATAACGATAGCGCATAAGAATAAAGTACTGTATTTATTATTTCGAAGCCGAAGAAATTTACCAAATCGCTTTCTGATGTCCGTGTTACACTTTCGTAATACACGGGAAAAATAGAGGAAATAATAACCAAGGAGTACACAGAGTTTGCCCAATCATACATGCTCCATGCTCTAATTACTTTCTTGTCGTTTATCATATTAAAATAAAAAAGGTCTTTCTAAAATTAGAAAGACCTTTTACTAAAAAAAACTATTTGCTTTATAAATCTGCTATTTGTCTAACATAGAACATCACTTTTAAGGCGTTAGCCTTTCTAAGCTTCATTTGCACATCAGATATTAAACCCATTTTTACACCCTCATCTGCTTTAAAAGCAATGGTGATTTGATCTCGCTCATTTTCCGAAAGTTTATCTTTTTCTTTAGAAACCCAAAGCGTAATATCCTTTACATCTATAAACACATCATTGGTTTGAATTTTAGGCTCATCACCATACAACACCGTATTTTTGGGCTCCCCCATGTATAAATAGCTTACCAAAGACTTACGCTGAAGTTTTCTAAGCTCCGTTGCATCTGGCATTTTTTGCTTTACGTTAATGGTATTTTCTCTCATTACAGTAGTTACCATAAAAAAGAATAAAAGCATAAAAATAATATCGGGTAATGCCGCAGTAGGTATTTCCTGACTTGTTTTCGATTTTTTTGTAAATTTTGCCATCTTCTCTACTTATTAGGTTCTGCAATTGAAATCGCCATTGGAATACCCTCCCTTGCTTTTAGATAAATAGCCTTATTTTCAGGGTTTCCTAAATCAGAAGCTATTTCTCTCCAACGTTTATTAGATACACCAGCTCGCTCTGCATAAATATCATAATAAGCTCCTTGACACTCGTTATAAACGGCAATAAACATTTCATAACTTGTACCTCTATTAGCTTTTAAAGAAACAATTGCTTTACCTGGACTTTCAGATAAATCAGGGTTAGCACCATTATTGAGCACATGTGCCTTAATCATTTCTCTAATTTTTTTAGGATCATCCAACCCTTCATTCTCCACCAATAACTTATCTGATGAATTAATTAAAATTTTGAAAATATTTTTTTCTTTAAACTTAATTATAATATCTTCAATATCATCAGGGTGAGGAGGCAGTTTTAATGTCAACCCCTTATCGTTGGCAATTGTGGTTGTTACCAAGAAAAATATCAGCAATAAGAAAGCGATATCCGCCATGGAACTGGAGTCAATACCCCTCATTTCTCTTCTACCTTTTGCCATATTCTTCTTATTTAATTGCTTTGTTCAGTTCGGTATAAACAATACCTACTACAGCCATACCTAATAGTAAATATACCATAGTAAGCATACCTCCTATTAATTTCGATAAGCCTTCGGTATCAACACCCGACTCTATGTATCTGGCAGTAATTTCTGATCCAGAAATGGCATATCCAATGCCATAAATTACTACCAAAATAGCCACTCCAATTGCGGAAGCAATCAAGTTCTTAGGCTCATCGAGCGATTTTATTAATGGCAGTACAATAGCCAATACAACACCTACAATTGTAAGAATGTATGCCAAGTACAAGCCATAATTTGCTACAAATCCTTCCATATTTATATAATATTTAGGTGTTAATAATTATTTAGACTGCTTGTAGTGCACTAAAAGATCCACAAATGAGATAGAAGAATCTTCCATCGTATTTACGAGTGAATCAATTTTAGACACTAAGTAGTTGTAAAATACTTGAAGGATAACACCTACAATAAGACCTGCAACTGTCGTAAGTAGTGCTACTTTAATACCACCAGCTACAACGGTAGGAGAAATGTCTCCTGCTGCTTGAATGGCATCAAATGCACCAATCATACCAATTACTGTACCCATAAAACCTAACATAGGCGCAAGTGATATAAATAAAGAAACCCAAACTAGCCCTTTTTCTAACTTGCCCATTTCAACAGATCCGTAGGAAATAATTGATTTTTCAACCATTTCAATACCTTCATCCATTCTCATTAATCCTTGTGTAAATATAGAGGCAACTGGCCCTTTAGTGTTTTTAGTAACTTCTTTTGCCGCTTCTATCCCATCTTCGGTTAAGGCTTTTTCGAGGTTAGCTAATAATTTATCTGTATTAGTAGTGGCTAAGTTTAACGTTATAATTCGTTCAATAGTAATAGCTAA
>CAZGDC010000042.1:0-11385 GCA_964524405.1 uncultured Roseivirgaceae bacterium | reverse complement strand
CTTCGGCTACAGCTGCACTATCTACAGTTTCAGTAGCATCGTCATTTGTCATTTCTTCTTGAGCGGTAGCCGTCCAAGAATTTCCAAGGGTTAAAACCCCGAATAACATTAAGAATGCAAGTATTTTTTTCATAATTAAGATTAGGTGTGTGTTTCGTTTATAAAAATAGTTTATTTATTACAATTCTAAGCGCGGAGAGGAAGGGATTCGAACCCCCGGTACCCTTGTGGGGCACACACGCTTTCCAAGCGTGCGCCTTCGACCACTCGGCCACCTCTCCTAATAAGTATCATTAAAATCCCAATAGATATTGGGGTATCTCACAAATAAATGTCAAAATTTAACCTTATGCAAATTTTATGTTTGAAATATATCCTAGATTCTTAGTTTGGCTTACTAAGTTCTCCACAAATTGGCAGTAACATGTGATTAATTGTACTTTTATAAGAGTAACCTTTTCCTAGCACAAACATTAGTTTTGTAATTGCTGCTTCCAATGTAATGTCTGCTCCACTTAAAACACCTGCTTTTTGCAATAGTTTACTTGAGGCATACATTCCTTGCCTAACTTCACCCCCTACACATTGAGAAACATTAATGATTAATACTTCTCTTTGCACCGCTTCGTTAATGGCTTCTATAAACCATGAAGCGGTCATTGCATTACCTGCACCAAATGTTTCTAACACCACTCCTTTTATCTTATCCGCCTTTAAAATAGCCTCAACGGCATACTTTGTAATGCCAGGAAAAATTTTTAAAACGGCAACATTGGTACTCCATCTAAGCTCTTTCGTTATAAAATTGCGAATAGTAGGTGCTATTATTTTTGAATAGTTATAATTAATTTCGATGCCTGCCTCGGCCAATGGCGGATAGTTTTCTGACCTAAACGCATCAAATTTACTGCTTTGCACTTTTTGAGTTCTATTGCCCCGCATCAACCGATGATTAAAATACACGCATACTTCTGGCACAATAGCCAGTCCTTTTTTATCTTTTGCAGAGGCTATTTCTAAGGAGGTAATTAGGTTTTCTCTTGCATCTGTACGTGCAACACTTACAGGCAATTGTGCCCCTGTAATAACTACTGGTTTATTTAAACCTATAAGTGCATAGCTAAGGGCTGAGGCCGTAAAGGCCATCGTATCTGTTCCATGTAATAATACAAATCCATCATGGGTGTTTGCATTACTATTAATAATATCGATAAGTAAATTCCAATAAGTTGGATTAATATCTGATGAATCAATGGGGTTATCAAAAGCTACTACGGTAATATGTAAATCAAACGATTTTATAACAGGAATGCTCTCTAATACTTTGTTAAAATCGAATGGAACTAAGCTGCCATCCGATGCCTTTTCCATTCCAAACGTACCGCCAGTATATATTAACAATATAGTTGCCTTTGCTAGGTTAGGGCTCGCAATGTCTAATTTAATTTTTTTGTATCCTTTATTTTGCATAATTAAATAGTTTGTAAGCATTGGTGGTCGTAATTTCTCCCACTAGTTCTAACTCAACCTCTTTTACCTCAGCAATTTTTTCTGCCACCTGTTTTATAAATGAAGGTTCATTTCGCTTACCACGATTGGGTACTGGGGCAAGGTAAGGGCTGTCTGTTTCTAATACCACATTTATTAAATCTAACTCTTTTATTACGGGCTGCAAGCCTCCATTTTTAAAAGTAGCTACCCCTCCAAACCCTATTTTAAAGCCTTGTTCAATTATTTGTTTAGCCTGCTCCACATTGCCCGTAAAGCAATGAAAAATACCGTTTTTGCTATTGGTGGCTTTTACTAGGTCTATCGTTTCATCAATGGTTTCTCTACAATGAATTATCAAAGGCAGTTGATATTGCTCGGCAAAACCTGCTTGTATTTTAAAAGCCTCTTGTTGTTGTATCCAAAACGTTTTATCCCAATATAAATCTGTGCCAATTTCTCCTACTGCAGCAAACCCTCCTTTTTTAAGGTAATCCTCTACTTCGTATAAATCTTTTTCAAAGTGCTTAGTAACAGAGCATGGGTGCAAGCCCATCATAGGAATGCAGTAGTTTGGATAATTATTAGCCACTTCAAGCATTGCATCTATAGTCGTATGATCTACATTGGGCATATAAATTCGCTCTACTCCTGCCTCTTTTGCTCGATCAATAATTTCATTCAAATCACTGGAAAACTCTTTTAAATAGATATGTGCGTGTGTTTCTACTAACTTCATTGGCGCAAATATAAATTATTAAACTACCCCGAGACAGAGCCATCGGAGTATTAGTTGGTGTTTGCTTTGCAAACAATCTTGTTTCCGACCCAAAAGGTCGGGAAATTAAACCAAATGGGCTATCGCCCTGCGATTAAAAATGTAACATAAAATGCATATTTGCGCTATTTTTACAAGTTTGCAATGCAGGTTAACAGATGTAATCATCCCTTTAAACTTTTTTAAAATTATGAGGGTAGCCAACCATTAACATAATTTTTTATGTCTATTGATGTTTTATCAATTATAATTGCCATTATATATAAAAGAATAAAGAATATTCATACTCAATTAATTTCAACATGAAGACAAAATTTATCTATTTAGCATTATCAGCTATTATTTTTTCTACTGGTAACACAATAGCGCAAGATGAGCCCGCCAAAAATTGGTTTAACCAAGATGCTCAAGAAAATATGGTGAACGGTGTAAGCACTGAAAAAGCGTATGACTATTTAAAAGGAAGAGCATCTAAAACCATAATTGTAGCCGTTATTGACTCTGGTACTGATATTGAACATGAAGACTTAAAAGAGGTTGTTTGGACTAATACGAAAGAAGTTGCAGGTAATGGCATTGATGACGATAATAATGGATTTATTGATGACGTGCATGGATGGAATTTTATTGGCGGTAAAGATGGCGCAAATGTAGGGGCCGATACCTACGAAGTAACGCGTGAGTACAAAAGGTTGTTGCCTAAGTATGAAAACAAGAAGGAGTCTAAAAAAGCTGATTACTTATATTGGATAAAGGTGCGTGATGCTTATTTGGCAGATGCAGAAAAGGCACAAACTCAATATGCGTTTTACGATAGTTTACAATCCTCTATACTTAGGTATAATAAATTAATGACCGCTTATTTAGACATAGAGAAGTTAACCATCGAGGCAATATCAAGCATAAAATCTGAAGATGAGGTAATTAAATCTGCTTCATTATTTATGGAAAACTTACTTCCTAGAATTGGAGATACCCCTATGGAAGAAGTTGCTGAAAGCCTTGATGAAGCAGTTAGCCACTTTGAAAGCCAAGCAAAATATGCCTATAGCTTAACCTATAATACACGAGAAATTATAGGCGATAACCCAAGCAATTTAAAAGAAGTAGGCTATGGAAATAATGATGTTATTGGCAAGGATACTGATAATTTTCATGGCACCCATGTATCAGGAATAATTGGTGCTAAACGAGGCAATGGCATTGGCATTGATGGTGTGGCAAACAATGTACAAATAATGGCCATACGCGCTGTGCCTGATGGTGATGAACGGGATAAAGATGTAGCCAATGCCATTCGATATGCGGTTGATAATGGAGCTAAAATTATTAATATGAGCTTTGGGAAAGCCTTTTCTCCAAATAAATCGTACGTAGATGATGCCATTAAATATGCTGAAAGTAAAGGTGTACTATTAATACATGCCGCAGGTAATTCTGGAAAAAATACCGATATTGAAAATAATTATCCTACCAAATACCTTGGCAAGAAAAAGGTCGCAAGCAACTGGATTGAAGTGGGTGCTTCCTCTTGGGGAGAAGGTGACAAACTAGCCGCATCGTTTAGTAATTATGGAAAAGAAAATGTGGATCTTTTTGCACCTGGTGTACAAATTTACTCAACAGCCCCTGGCAATGAATATAAAAACGCACAAGGCACCTCCATGGCATCTCCTGTTACAGCTGGGGTTGCCGCTTTATTATTAAGTTATTTTCCTGAACTAAGCGCAACAGATGTAAAAGATATTTTAATGAAGTCGGTTAGAACTTTTGATGGATTAGCAGTTATAAAGCCTGGCACCAAAGATGAAATGGTTGATTTTTCAGAACTTTCAGCATCTGGCGGAATTGTAAATGCGTATGAGGCGGTTAAACTAGCAGATGCCAGAAAAATTAATTCTAAATAAGAAGAATGCCATTTGTAACTTGAATTCAGCCCCTTCCCTAGTTGGTAGGGGTTTTACCTTTTACTAAAGCAGCAATATTGGCAATTACAATGAGAGCCATCCCAATAACTGCATACATATCTAAAGGATAATCTTCATAAATAGTAGAAATAGTGATGGCTATTACAGGCACAAATACAATGGTATAAGCTGCCTTGTCTGCTCCTATCCTTCCAATCAACGTTAAGTAGCCAGTAAAGGCTATAATGGAGCCAAATATAGATAAGTAAGCTAAAGAAGCTAAATAAGAAAACGAGGTGTCAATTACAAATGATTTACCCAAAAAGAAGGCAATTAAACCCATACTGATAGCCCCGTAAATCATTCCATAGGCCACCGTTTGAATAATAGGCATTCCTTTTTTTTGATTAAGAGCAGAGGTGATATTTCCTAATGATGCAAATAGAACAGAGCTCATCGCAAATACGACAGCAATCAAATACTCTTTTGATGCACTAAAAGAACTAAACTCTGCCTTATAAATTAGTATAGTGCCTAAAAAACCAATGATAGCACCTAAAATTACACGTTTATTAATTTTAGCTTTTAAAAATATAGCTCCAAACGCTATATTAAAAAATATGAGAGATGAAAAGGCAACGGCCACCAAACCACTGGTAAGCGTTTCTTCAGATAGGTACACCAACCAGTAGTTAACTCCAAAAAGCAACACACCTTGTTGGAGTGCTCCTAAATGTTGGTTAAATGTAAAATTTAATGGAAGATTCTTAATCTTCGCATAAATCCATAGCACCGCTCCTCCAATAAAAAATCGATAGCTTACTGATACAATAGGGTCAACTTCTCCTAACTGGAACTTAATAACAAACCAAGTGGTACCCCAAATAAGTGCTGGAATTAAAAAAAGCAAGAAATTGCTTGATTTGAGCACCTATTTCTTCCCTATCATCCTGCCCACTGTTTTTTTCTGAAACTCCCAAAAAAAACTAAATTGCCCAAAAATCGTACCCACAATAAGTAACATAAACTGATAAATAGGAAAGATAATTAATATCCTTATAGGCCAAAAAACATACGGGTTCATGCTTTCACGATGGACATTAAAAAAAGCTAACACGGGTCCTGCAATTCGTACCGCAATTGAACCAGTAATTGAAAAAACAAGTAGTATTATTACTACTTGAAAATTATTTTTTACCTTCCACTTAGCCTTCAGTTTTTTTAACATCAAAAAATATTTTTAATACAAGGCACAAAAGTGCAATGATTGCAGCAAAACAAGTAGAAAAAAGAGAAATAATTGATATTTTACCACCTATTTTTACCACCAAAAAATAATTATGCTACAAGTAAAAGAATTGAATATATTTGCCGTTTAAATTTTTAGTGAATGATTTGGTATCGTACGTTTGGAACATTTGAAATAATAGCAATCGGCCTTTTTGTTTTGGCTTATTTACTATATGTGCTTAAAGTTATTAAAGTTGGCAAAGCCTTAAAAACTCCTATTTATGGAGTTTTTACTAAAATCGCCCTTCGAGGCATCTATTTTGCTCTTTTTATTATTGCACTGCTAGGCCCAAGCTTTGGCAGCTCAAAACGTGAAATTAAATCCATTGGAAAAGACATTATAATTGCCGTTGATTTATCACAATCGATGAATGCAACCGATGTGCCTCCTACTCGGTTGGAAAAGGTAAAGTATGAATTAAGCAAAATAGTGGAAGAATTTAGTTCAGACAAAATCGGATTAATCATATTTTCATCTGAAGCCTTTGTACAATGCCCGCTTACATACGATCAGGCCGCTCTTAATCTATTTATTGAAACGTTGCATTCTGGCTTGGTGCCTAATGCAGGAACTGATTTTGGCCCTGCCCTATCTATGAGCCTAGATAAATTGAATACAAAAGACGAGAGTGCTATTGATAGCAAAGCAAAAATAATTTTACTCATTAGCGATGGCGAAGATTTTGGCGAAGAAACCACCAATGCCATGAAGGAGATAAAAGATAGAGGCGTTAAGCTATTTACACTCGGAGTGGGCACCTCCAAAGGAAGTAAAATAAAAACAAGAAATGGCTATTTACAAGACAGAGAAGGCAACGAAGTGGTTACGAAATTAAATAACAAATCCTTAAAAAAATTAGCAGCAAAAACTGGGGGCAAATACTTTGAAATAAACGACCGAGTAAATGATAGCAAAAGACTCATCAACACCATTAACCAAGTGGAGGGCGAACTAAGGGACGCACGCGTGGTGGATGTTTCTGCCAATAAATACATTTATTTTTTATTAGCTGCGTTTATGCTTTTAATTATTGATGTGTTTACAACTGTAAAAACAATTAAAATATGAAATTTTTTGTTGCCCTATTATTAGTTATAAGTCCATTTACAGATTTGGATAAAATAGCTCGTGTGAATAAAGCTAAGAAAGAAGCCAAAGAGGCTTACTTAGCAGGCAATTACCAACTGGCTAGTCACAAATACAAATTGCTTATCGATTCGTTGAGTGTAGATGAAGAAGAGGTTCTATTAGGTTACGCACACACTATGTACAACCTAAACGACACGACTAATGCAGTTAATACGTACAAGGAGCTTTCAGCATCAGCTAATAAAAAGCTAGCCTCTATTGCCGAACAGCAATTGGGGCAAGTACTTTTCGATAAAAAGCAATATGAGCAAGCACTCGAACATTATAAAAATGCGCTTAGAAAAAATCCGACTAACCAAGATGCAAGATATAATTACGAGTTACTTAAAAAGGTAATTCAGAAGAAGGAAGAAGAAAAGAAAGATCAAGATCAAGATCAAGAGAATAAAGATAAAGACGATAAAGAAAACAAGGACAAGAAGGACGAAGAGAATAAAGATCAAGAACAGAAAGATCAGGAGAAAAAAGAGGGAGAAGAACAGGATAAGCAAAATAAGGACGAACAGGAAAAGAAGGATCAAGAGAAAAAAGAAGGAGAAAAAGACGAGGATAAAGAAAAGAAGGAAGAGCAGAAAGATAAAGACGAACAAGAGGGTGAAAAATCGGAAGAAAAGGAAAAAGAGCAACCAAAACCTACTCCATCTGACAAGCTAAAAGAAATGAACATCAGCGAAGAAAAAGCCAAGATGATTTTAGAAGCCATGAAAAATAAGGAGATTCAATACATCCAACAAAACAGACGTAAACCAACTAAAAAGAAGGATAACGATAAACCAGATTGGTAATTAGTGCCTGTAGAGAGACGTTGGGAATGATGTTAGAATCAATATAGATTGGGGGAGTTCCAGTAATCTTCTGCTTCTTACCTACGAAATTATTGCAGCTTTAGTTACCTTTGAGCAAACATTTTTAGCATGGAAAAACAATTAGTTACCCCCACCCGATCACTTACTGATAAAACAGAACAACTTTTAAATGAGCAAGTAGCCAAAGAAGGTGCAACCTCTGCCTACTACCTTTCAATGGCCTCATGGTGCGATAAAACAGGATATGCAAATGCTGCAAGTTTTTTATACCGCCATTCAGAAGAAGAACGCCAACATATGCTCAAAATATTTCATTATATAAACGAAGCAGGAGGCCATGCTTTACACCCTGAAATAGCCAATATTCAATACCATTTTAAGAGTTTAAGAGAAGTATTCGAGCTTGTACTTAAAAGCGAAATTAGTGTTACACAGTCGATCAACAAGTTGGTTGACCATTGTTTCTCTATCAAAGATTTTACCACTTTTCAGTTTTTACAATGGTACGTAACTGAGCAACGCGAAGAAGAAACCATCGCTCGAAGAGCACTGGAACTTTTTGATATTATTGGCGAAGATGGTATTGGGCTTTGGACTATTGACCAAGAATTAGGTAAACTAGAATCGTTTGTGCAAAATAGTGCAGGAGCAACTGATGCCGTTTAATCTATAATTAGGGCTCTATAAGCATATATTAGCTTTTAGAGTGAATAATGAGGGTTAGACTTCATGCGGTTTAGAACAATTAATTTATCTCCAATTAATTGTTCTAAACCGCTTATTTTTAACAAATTTTTTAGGCGTTTTCTCTAAAATTTCCAATCTCAAAGCATCTATCAAAGCATCTTTAGCAAAAGAATGGTGTGCAACTATACTTACTTCTCTTACAGGTTTTGGTTCAGTAAATTGAATATTACACCCCTTATCATTTGTGTTAGTTGCCATTTCAGGCACTAATGTAAACCCTCCATAATTATCAACCATTTTTTTTAAAGCCTCGATAGAGCCGCTTTGAAATTTTATGTTTTTATTGTTATTAGAATTATTGCATATATTTAAAACTTGATTTCTAAAACAATGCCCACTCTTCAACAGCCACACATTATCTAAATTTTCAACTTCCTTTGCTGAGATAGTTTTCTTGTTTTCAATAAAGTCTTTTTTGCATCCATAAAATACAAATGGTTCATTATACAGTTTTATCTCTCTAATAAATGGCTCATTCAATGGAGTAACTAATATGCCAATATCTATTTCTTTTTTTTGTAACGCTGTAATTATATTAGACGTTTGCATTTCATCAATTTGCAAAACTGTATTTGGATATTTATCAGAAAAAGAACCTGAAATTAATGGAATTAAATAAGGAGAGATGGTTGGAATTACGCCAACTTTAAAAACACCCTCAATATTATCCAATTCTGTACTCACCATGCTTTTTAAATCGATAACTTCACGTAAAATTATTTCGGCTTTTTTTATAAACATTGCTCCTAAATCGGTTGGCTTAAAAGGATACCTACTTTTATCGAAAATGAAAAAACCAATCTCATCTTCTAATTTTTTTACTTGAATTGTTATGGTTGGTTGAGTTACAAAACACTTTTCGGCAGCAGTAACAAAATGCCGATACGTGTCTAGTGCTATCACGTACTCTAATTGCTGTAAAGTCATTTATATAGATTTTATTAATACGAATATAGATTTTATTAATTTGATTAATGTATTTGCTCTGTCTATTTTTGCTTTATCTATTAACAAGTAAATACCTATAAAATGAAAAAAACAGCAATATTTATCTTGTCATTACTTCTTTTTTCTGCTTGCCAGAATAAAAATGACAGCAATTCAGCAGATGGAGTTTCTAGTGCAACCGTTACTAAGAAAAGTAATTTAAATAAAAGAGATGCTACTAATAGCGATTGGTGGCCCAATAGGTTGAATTTAGATTTACTACGCAAGCACTCTGCATTAACAAACCCTATGAGTAAGGAGTTTGATTATGTAAAGGAGTTTAAAAACTTGGATTACAAAGCATTAAAAAAAGATATACGCGCACTTATGTCAGATTCTCAAGATTGGTGGCCAGCAGATTATGGGAGTTATGCAGGTTTATTTATTAGAATGGCTTGGCATAATGCAGGCACTTACCGTTCTGGCGATGGGCGTGGTGGTTCCAGGTCTGCTCAACAACGATTTGCACCACAAAACAGTTGGCCAGATAATGCTAATTTAGATAAAGCAAGAAGGTTACTTTGGCCCATAAAGAAAAAGTATGGCAATAAAATTTCTTGGTCAGATTTAATGATTCTTACAGGAAATGTAGCACTTGAATCTACGGGTTTTAGAACGTTTGGTTTTGCCGCTGGCAGAACAGATGTTTGGCAACCCAATGAAGATGTTTATTGGGGTTCTGAAGAAAAATGGTTAGACGACAGTAAGCGTTATAAAGGAGATAGAAAACTTGAAAACCCTTTAGCAGCAGTTCAAATGGGATTAATTTATGTAAACCCAGAAGGACCAAACGGCAATCCTGATCCGCTTTTGGCCGCAAAAGATATTCGCGAAACATTTGGAAGAATGGGAATGAATGATGAAGAAACGGTAGCGTTAATTGCAGGTGGTCATACGTTGGGTAAAGCTCACGGAGCAGCGAGTGCATCTCACGTTGGATCAGACCCAGAAGCATCTGATATTGAAGCTCAAGGTTTTGGGTGGAAAAGTGAGTATAAATCTGGTAAAGGGGCAGATGCAATTACCTCAGGTTTAGAAGTAATATGGACCTCTACTCCTACAAAATGGAGTCACTTATTCTTTTTTAATTTATTTGAGAATGAATGGGAGTTAACTAAAAGCCCTGCTGGTGCTCATCAATGGGTTGCTAAAGACCCTAAAATGATGGTTCCTGATGCTTTTGACTCAGATAAAATGCACAAACCTACTATGTTTACGACCGATTTATCCTTGCGATTTGATCCTATTTATGAAAAAATAGCAAGAGAGTTTTATAATAATCCAGATACGTTTGATGAGGCTTTTGCAAGAGCTTGGTTTAAATTAACACATAGAGATATGGGACCAAAATCTACCTATTTAGGTCCAGAAGCACCAACAGAAGATTTACTTTGGCAAGACCCAATTCCAGCTGCTAACTATGAAACCATTACTAAAAACGATGTTGAAACCTTAAAAAAGCAAATTTTAAGCACAAATTTAACAATCAGTGAAATGGTATCTACTGCTTGGGCTTCCGCTTCAACGTATCGAAATTCAGACAGAAGAGGGGGAGCAAATGGTGCAAGAATACGTTTAGAACCACAAGTAAACTGGGAAGTGAATAACCCTAAACAGTTAAAGAAAGTATTGACCGCTTTAGAACAGATTCAAAAAGAGTTCAATGCTAAATCAACTACAAAAAAAGTATCGATGGCAGATTTAATTGTATTAGCGGGCACTGCTGGAGTTGAAAAAGCAGTTAATAATGCTGGATACACTTTTAAAGTGCCGTTTACTTCAGGCCGTACAGATGCGATTCAAGAACAAACGGATATACATTCATTTAACCTTTTGGAGCCAATGGCTGATGGTTTTCGTAATTACTTAAAAACAAAATACACACTATCTACAGAAGAATTATTAGTTGATAAAGCACAATTACTAACACTTACTGCACCCGAAATGACCGTTTTAGTTGGAGGAATGCGAGCGTTAAATGCAAATTTTGATGGAAGTAAAAAAGGAATATTTACAACAAATAAAGATAAGCTTACCAACGACTTTTTTGTTAACTTATTAGGAATGAGTGTTGAATGGGAAGCAACATCTGATACTAAAGAAGAGTTTGTAGGAAAAGACGTAAAAACAGGAGCTGATAAATGGACTGCTACAAGAGCAGATTTAATATTTGGATCAAACTCAGAACTTAGAGCATTGGCAGAATTTTATGCAAGTGATGACTCTAAAGAA
>CAZGDC010000041.1:0-16602 GCA_964524405.1 uncultured Roseivirgaceae bacterium | reverse complement strand
CTCACAATAAAGCCAACTATTCCTAATACAATCACCAATAGCACAATTCCAATAAATTTTAATGCTTTCATTTTACTTCAGGTTAGTTATACAAAAATAAAATTAGTGATAATTTCTAATTTTCAGCATATCATTTATATAGATGGCTAGTTTTGCGGGATGAATTACCTTTCTGTAGAAAAACTAACCAAAAGCTATTCCGATAAAGTTTTATTTCAACACATCTCCTTAGGTATTGATGAAGGAGGAAAAGTAGCCTTGCTAGGAGCCAATGGTACTGGGAAATCCACTTTTCTTAAAATTTTAATGAAAGAAGAATTTCCGGAATCCGGGAATTTTAATTTTAATAAATCAATTAAAGTTGGTTTTCTTAAACAAGAGCCTGATGTGCATAACCATGCTCAAATTATGGATTATGTACTGGCAGGTAATGACCCTGTTCTTAAAACAGTAAGGGCTTACTACCATTTTTTAGAAGAGCATAGCTCCGAAGAAATGGATATTAGTTTACTGGACCGAATGACTGAGTTAAATGCGTGGGATTTTGAATCGAAAGCGCAGCAAGTTTTAGGTAAATTAGGCATTCATAATTTAACACAACCGGTAGATGAATTAAGTGGGGGTCAAAAAAAACGAGTAGCACTTGCTAGAGTTTTGCTCGAAGAGCCAGATATGCTTGTGTTAGATGAACCTACCAATCATTTAGATTTAGAAGCAATTGAGTGGCTTGAAGAATACCTTTCTAAGAGTAAGGCTACGCTGTTATTAGTAACCCACGATCGGTATTTTTTGCAAGCAGTAACCAATCAAATAATTGAACTTGAACATGGCAACTTATATAAATACACAGGAAATTACAGTCAATTTCTTGAAAAACGGATAGAAAGGCAGCAAGTAGAACAAGACCAAGCAGATAAAGCCAAAAATCTTTTAAAAAAAGAAGTGGAATGGCTTAACAGGCAACCTCAAGCGAGAACAACCAAAGCCAAATATAGAATTAATGCCGTTGAGGGTATTAGAAAAACAGCTAATCAAGTGCAAGCCAAAACTAAAATGGATATAAGTTTAACAGGCAAAAGGCTAGGTAAAAAAATATTGGAAATTGAGGATTTAACCAAGCAGTTTAATGGCACTAAAATGGTTGATAACTTTAGTTACATTTTTAAACCAGGCGACCGCATTGGGTTGGTAGGAAAAAATGGGGTTGGTAAATCAACTTTTCTTAATTTAATAACCGATAAAATTAAAGCAGATTCGGGTTCTATTATTAAAGGTGAAACCGTTACGTATGGTTATTACCACCAATCAGGCATTAAATTTGATAACGCACAACGAATAATTGATTCTATTAAAGACATTGCCGAAGTAATAGCGTTAAAGGATGGCAATGTGGTTACTGCTTCGCAGCTACTTACATTATTTCATTTTCCGCCTAAAAAACAATACGATTATATAAAAAACCTAAGTGGGGGTGAAAAGCGTAGATTACAATTATTAAAAGTATTAATGGGCAACCCCAACTTTTTAGTGTTAGATGAACCCACCAACGACCTAGACCTAGAAACACTTAATACCTTGGAAGAATACCTCGAAAATTTTGCGGGCTGTATTCTAATTGTTTCGCACGACCGCTATTTTATGGATAGGTTGGTAGAGCATATATTCTCGTTTGAAGGTAATGGCATTATTAAAAATTACCCTGGCAACTATACAGATTATAGGGAACGTATAAAATTAAAAGCAACTCCTATTTCGGCTACTGCTAAAGCTAAAGCACCAAAAGAAAAAATCGAATCTAAAAAATTAACGTTTAGCGAAAAAAGAGAATTAGCACAAGTAGAAAAAGAAATTGAAAGGTTAGAAGCAGAAAAGAAAAAGCTTGAAGCCAAACTTAACAGTAATGAGCAAGACTCGATGGGTGTCGGGTTCGAAAAAATAGCCAATTGGAGCAAAGAATTAAAGAAAACGGAGCAAGAACTAAGCACCAATGAAGATCGTTGGTTAGAGTTAAGTGAAGGAGTTTAATCGCAGGGCGATAGCCCATTTGGTTTAACTCTTCCACCCTTTGGGTCGGGAAAAAGATTGTTTGTAAAGCAAACGCCAACTAATACTCCGATGGCTCTGCCTTGGGGTAGTTTATTTATAGTTGATTAGTTTAACTATCTTTGCATTTTAAAGCATAAAAATATGAAAAATAAATTGTCAATATTACTTGCATTTCTGTTTTTGGGTGCATCTGCACAATCTCAAGGAGTAAGTAAACTTTTTAAAAAAGTGGATCCCACTGTGGTCCTTATAAAAGTGGAAAGCAAAAAATTAGTTACAAATAAATCTACTTTTACTAAACAAATGGTTACCGTGTCTGGGCTTGGCTCAGGTGTTGTGGTTAATGCAGATGGCAGCATAATGACAGCCAACCATGTGATTGCAGATGCCGAAAATATTATTGTAGAATTTGCCAATGGAGAAGAAGTGCCTGCCACCATTATTACAGCCAGTAAAGACTCAGATGTAGGCTTAATAAAGTTAGTTTGGATACCCAAAAACATGCAAGTTGCCAAACTTGGCAACTCGAATTTGGTGGAAATAGGGGAAGAAATAATGATTATTGGAGCACCTTATGGGTTAAGCCACTCGGTTTCTACCGGTATTATTAGCGGGAAGCATATAGAAAAGGATTTTGCCAATGACTTTATAGAAAGCGAGTTTTTTCAAACAGATGCCGCTATTAACCATGGCAACTCTGGCGGCCCTATGTTTAATATGAAAGGTGAAGTAATTGGGTTAGTTAGCTCCATTTTAAGCGAATCGGGCGGATTTGAAGGCATTGGTTTTGCCGCCACTATTAATATAGCCAAATCACATTTATTGGGTGCACAACCTTTTTGGCTTGGCGTGGAGTTTATTCCATTAGCAGGAAAGCTCGCTCAAATATTTAACTTGCCTCAAGCGATTGGTTTATCCGTACAAAAAGTAGTGGGAGCATCTCCAGCTGCACTTGCAGGACTTAAAGCAGGCATTTACGAAACCACCATTGAAGGATTTCCTATACGTACGGGTGGTGATATAATTTTGGCCATAGATACCTTCCAAATTTCAAAATCACTAAACCCAGTAGAAATTCGAGCGCATTTTGCAGCTATGAAATCTGGCGCCACTTTCCACATTAAAGTATTTAGAGATGGAAGTGTTTTAGATTTGGTTGCTGTAGCACCATAACCTAATTAGTGCCTGTCTATAAAGTCGGCTATCTGCGTTACGCTTGTCTAAAAAATACTCATTTACCACCTGTAAACTCCGCTTTTTTAGACTGCACAAGCCTTGATAGCCAACTTTCTGAATCAGACACCGACTTTATAGACAGGCTCTAATTAAAATAAACTCGTTACTTTTGAATAAAAAAATACAATCCATTTTATAAACTATAATTAGATGAAACAAATTAAATTAATAGGGCTGGTGTTTTTTACAGCCATAATACTACAAGCTTGTTACCCCGGAGATAGTATTCCCATTTCTGATTTAGATACAACTAGCACCTTTTACGAACCCGAAGATTTTAAAACACCACATGCCAGTGCGGCAATTATGTGGGAAGTAGTGCAAATTAAAGACGATAATGCGGAAGATTTACCCTATCGTGGGCAAGTTGACGAAGAGATTTTAAATACAACCCTAGAAAACATGGTAGGTATTTATGGAGAAGCTAACATTACTATTATAGCTCAAAAAGATGCCAATGGTAATTTAATTGGCCCAACACCTAGCAACTCTAATGTAGAGGTTCTCTTGTTTGAAGATGGCGCCTCTGATAACCCTTCAAACCCATCGGTAGAAGCTCTTTTTACTTCGTCTATTATGCTAAGAGAGCAAACAATCGCTTACGTTTACCCTGGGTATCCTTGGTATGGCGGTGGTTGGGGTTGTTGGTATTGCTCTCCTTGCTATTACTGTGGGTTTCCTACGGTGGGCTACCAAACCTACGAAGTAGGATCTGTAATTATTGAAATGATTAATATCCGCGAAATAGAAGCTGGTCCAATTGACCCAAATAAATCCCCTTTATCTTGGATTGCTGTTAACAGAGGTCTTATTGGTTCTGATAAAAATTTTAATGCGCAAAGAGTTGAAGATGGAATTAATCAGGCTTTCAAACAATCTCCTTACTTAAACTAATTGCCATTTACTTTTAATACATTAATTATGAAAAAAATAATTTTATCTGCATTAATAGTTGCTGGGTTTGCAATTAATTCAAATGCACAATCAAATTACTGGACTTTTAGCTGGCCTATTTCTATGGGAGTTGGTTCAACAAACGATTATATTGCTAAAACAAGCTTTAGAGGCATTTCGATTACTGGAGCTTCTTTTATAACCGACAATATTTCTATTGGAGGCGAATGGAGTTGGGAAGTATTTGACGAAATAAAAAGAGATTTACCTCCAATGGAAGTTAATCTTGATGGTCATCCTGGCCACATAAGTGGCACTCAATATCGTTACTTAAATACGATTCCTATTTTCGTAAATTCTCATTATTATTTAGGAGAAAATGGAGCATTAAGACCATACATAGGAATGGGCATTGGAACTGTTTATGTGGATCAACGTACCGATATTGGCTTGGTAAGCATACAAAGTAAAACATGGCGATTTGGTGTACAACCAGAAGTAGGTGTTTTTATTCCGTTTGGTTTAACAGGAACGGGTGTTAGCCTTAAAGCTAAGTATCGATATGCTACCAAAACAAGTGATGATATAGCTATTAACATGCTTAGCTTCGGTATTGGCTTTGGTTTTATGAATTAATGCCATATTAACATTGAAATGTCGCATTAGATTGAACTGTTTTTCACAACCTCATTATTAAAACCATTTACTGTACCGAAAGTGTTTGGGATGCTAAATGATTTTGCCTCGATATTGAGAAAAATAGTTCAATCTAATTATTGCGACATCTCAAAATTAAAATGCCATAAGTTTACCCTGTGATTTTTGGGTTAATCTATAACCTAGCTAATTTTGAGCAAATTAATAACGCATGACCAAAACTAACGTTGGTATTCTTTTTGGAGGCCGATCTGTTGAACACGATATTTCTATTATTTCAGCCCAAAACATTGCCAAATACATTGATACAGATACGTTTAGCATTACCCTTATAGGTATTAATAAAGTAGGCGATTGGTTTTTATGCAAAAAAATCGACAAAAATATTTCAGATGGAACACCCATCGGTATTACACTAAAAGCTAGCAAACCAACATTTAAAACACCTGATTCAACTTTTACACTAGATGTTATTTTTCCAGTATTGCATGGCACCGATGGCGAAGATGGCAGCATTCAAGGCATGCTTAAAACACTTAGCATTCCTTATGTTGGCTCGGCAACTTTAGGCTCAGCCGTATCAATGGATAAGCTTACGGCAAAACGTGTGTTAGAAAACTCAGGTGTGCCAGTAGCAAAATTTTTAACTTATACAAAAGCCGAAGAGCCTACCATTGATTACGAGTATATTATATCCCATTTAGGAAACCCATTTATTATAAAGCCAGCTAATCTAGGCTCCTCTGTAGGGGTGTTTAAAATTACCGAAGCAAAAGGGTTTAAAGAAAAATTGGCAACCCTATTTAGTTATGACGAAGTCGCTTTGGTAGAAGAATTTATAGAAGGACGAGAATTAGAGTGTGCCATTATTGGTAATGCCCCCCCCCAGGCCTCTCCGCCTGGAGAAATTATTTTAAAAGGAGATTATGATTTCTATTCGTTTGAAGCAAAATATGTAGATGGCGATGCGGTTGACTTAGTAATACCTGCTAAGGTTAGCAGCGAAATCGAAGAAGAAATTAAAAAACTTTCTCTTCAATCATATAAGGCAGCCTCGTGCAAAGATTTAGCAAGGATAGATTTATTTGTTAAAGCCGATGGGCAAGTTATTGTGAACGAGATTAACACCATGCCTGGTTTTACCAATATTAGCATGTACCCAAAATTAATTGGGTTACTTGGCATTGAATATCCTCATTTAATTACACAGCTTATAAATATGGCATTAACTAGGCATAGAAGTTCCGAATCGCTTTCTACTAATTTTGAAAGCACTCTTTAAAAGACTATACTTAGGGCTTGTTAAAAATTGTTAAACTCGAATAGATTACATGAACTTTTTTAAAATTACATCTTGGTGGGCTGTATTAAAGCATGTGGGTATTGCGGCAAGTATTTTAGTCGTTTTAATCCTGTTTTTTTTCTATGTTTTTCTTCCCTCCACTACCAATCATGGCGAGTCGGTTACTGTACCCGATTTAGAAGGCATGCCCTTAAACGAATTAGATAATTTTGTGCTAAATAGAGATTTACGTTTTGAAGTATCAGATTCATCTTATTCTTCAGAATATCCTCCTTATACCGTTTTGCATCAATTCCCGAAAGCTGGTGCTAAGGTTAAGGCCAACCGAAAAGTATTTATTTCTTTAAATAGCAAAAATCCACCTACTACACAAATGCCTAATTTGGTGGATAAAACCATTCAAAATGCAGGCCTTATCTTAAAAAGTTTTGAGTTAAAAAAAGGCAGAACTACTACAAAACCCGATGCTTTTAGAAATGTATTGGAGCAAATTTTTAATGGAGAACCCATAGAACCAGGTGCTGTAATAGCCAAAGGGTCTAATATAGATTTAATAATTGGAGATGGCCATGGTATTACACAGTTTGAAATGCCCTCGCTCCTAGGATTGCCCTTAGAAGAAGCAGAAATAATTATAAAAGGCAATAGCCTTAATGTAGGCATCGTTTTTAATAATGAAAATGTACCTAATAATTTTATTGTGATAAAACAATCGCCACAAAAAGGAAAAACGGTGCGTATATCAAGTGAAATAAACGTATGGATGGGTCATATATCGGAGCTTCCAGATACAACGGCTGTTCAAGAATTTTAGATGAAATATATTTTTATTATTTTAGTTAGCCATTTTGCAAGCACTGCAATGGCACAAATAACGGAAATTCCACTATTGGAAACATCTAGGCAACAAGCACGTGTTTCTGCCACACAAACTAGTACCATAGAGCTGCCTTTTTGGGATGATTTTTCTACTAGCAACAACCGTTTAGACACCGTTTGGTGGACCGCTCAAAGCCAAGCACAAGTAGTTGTAAAACATGGAATTGCCATAGACCCACCATCGCTTGGGGTGGCTGCTTTTGATGGAGTAGATGCCCTAGGCAACCCTTATTTGCCAGCAGCTACCGATGGAGATGTAGATAGTTTAGTTTCACAATACATTGATTTAACCAAAGTGCCTACCCATTTAAGAAACACCGTTTACCTTAGTTTTTTCTACCAATTTTCTGGCAGAGGAGAATCGCCCGAAGAACGAGACTCTCTCATCCTTTATTTTAAAAATATAGATGGTAACTGGGATAAAATGTGGCCTAATCAAGGAAATAATTACTCCACTAACCCTGCGATTTTTACAGAGGTATTTACACATGTAAACGGGGATCACTATTTTCATCCAGCATTTCAGTTTATGTTTAAAGCTACTGGGCGCCAAAATGGTTGGTTAGATAACTGGCTGGTGGATTATGTATATATGGATAAGCGTAGATTTGCCAGCGACAATTCATACTTAGACAGAGCGTTTACAGCTCCTCCTTCGAGTATTTTTGATATATACACGGCCATCCCTTTTGATGATTTTAAAGCCGCAATTAATAAAAATCTGTTATTTGACTCAACTTATACAAAACTAAGAAACCTTGAAAACGATCTTCAACCTGTTGAATACGCAGTAAACTTATACGACACATTGAATAAAACGTTCATTGAGCAAATTACAGTAGTCACAGACCTCGTTATTTTTGAAAAAAAGTTGGTTGAAATTTCAAGTGCCCCGCTCGACCCATCGTTATTAGACGACAATGCCGACTCCCTTTTTTTAATGTTGGAATATTCGGTAGATTCAGGCGATAAATTTTTAATTGACTCTATCTATAATTTTAACATAGATACCGTTTTTTACGATAGTTTACATGTGAAAGAAATAAATCTTAGGCAAAACGACACTTTACGAAGATACTTTAATTTACATAATTATTATGCATACGATGATGGTACCGCTGAATATGGAGCAGGAGTCAATCAACCGCAAGCAAAAATTGCCGTTCAGTTTAATGTTATCGAAGGCAAATACTTGAATAGAATTGATATGTATTTTCCTAATATTCAAGGCACTCAAGCAGGTGTACCACTAGAGCTTTTTGTACTAAACGATTTTAATAGCACCGAAAACTCGGTTCGATTTCAATCAAATATCGCTATATCTCACACAGGCATAAATGAGTACATTACTTATAAATTGGCCTCTCCAATTTATGTTACTGATACTTTTTTTATTGGTTTCACCAACCTTTCCTCTAATAATCAATGGCTTGCCATTGGGCTCGATAAAAACACCAATAGTGCTGATAAAATATTTGTAAATATTGATGGTATTTGGGCTGCAAATAACACGGTTCAAGGCAGTATAATGATGCGACCTTACTTTATAAAAGACATTCCTATATTGGCGATAAAAGAAGAGGAAAAAATAAATGCAATAGCTTATCCTAACCCAAGCAACGGTAGGCTAACAATTAAAGGAAATTATAAGGCACTTAGATTAATAGACATGCTGGGTAAACCTATTCCTTTTATATGGATCAACAGTAATGAAATTGAATTTAAGGTAACAACATCGCAAGTAATACTACTTTTAATAGAAACAGCGAGTGGAATACATTCGCAACGAATTATTACCAAGCCTAGAAACCAATAATCATAGGTTTTAAACTAAAGCTTATAATAAAAATAATAATGGCAGCCCAGCCCAATGCTTGCCTTGCAGGAGTTAGAGGCTCATTGATTTTAGCTGATGGGTGTTGTACCCGAATGTACCTGCCCACAATTAAAATAAACAAAAACCAACCGCTATAACCTGTAAGGGTTGGCCATACATAAATAATTCCTACTTGCGCTACATAAATAGCCAATGCAATCATTAATTGAGTCTGTTTTTTATCAAATACACGCTGAAGTAAATAAAAGATAATGCCGATGTATAGCAGTAAGTCAATCAATAAATCAGCCATTGGTTTATTAATAGCAAACGGGTTTATAAACCCTAAAAAGCCAACACCTAAACCAGCGTACAAAATAGCTAACACGTAAAATACTTTAGATATATAAGCATGCATTTTGGCACCAAACATGCCAATAATAACATGGCCACCATCTAATTGCCCTATGGGCAATAAATTTAAAGCCGTAAACATTAATGCTAAAAATCCTGCTAATAAAATAGGGTAGTGCATAAGTTCGTGGTCGTTAGGCAGTCTATCTAGTTCGTTTTCTGGCACCCAATTATTTTTCATGTAATCGAATAAAATCGAAGAGCCAATTTTAAAACCTAGACCTTCTTCTTGATTCATAAAAACAGTATCTTTTTCTATTCGGGCAGCATGGAGGGGAGCTATTTTTTCTAATTCGGATTTGAGATAAAACGTATCTTTTGAATACACAATATCCTCATAATTATCGCCAAACAACTGATACTCAGGATGAATTTTTAAAATATATTCCTTAGGAGGCAAATTTGTAAACCCATAAAAAAGTACGCCCAAGGCAACAATAAACCCAGCCAATGGCCCAGCAATGCCAATATCAAAGGTTTGCGAGGTGGAAGAAAGTCGTTGCCGTATGCGAATAAAAGCACCCATAGTGCCTAACGACATGGTGCCTAAAAACCCAAACCACACAGGAATATAATAAGGCAACGATACGTTTACTTTGTGATAACGAGCCGTTAAATAATGACCAAATTCATGCACCGTTAAAATTAAAAGGAAGGGGATAGAATATTGAAGCCCGTCTAAAAAAGCACTCCATCCCAAAGGCTGAGGCACATAAAGAAAAAACCACCCATGCATCCACTCGGCTCCTGATAATGTGGTTGTAATTAACGTTACCACAAACAAACTTAACTGAATTAGCCTTCTTTTTGTAATCTTATCCATTGCCAAACACGGTAAAAAGTTCTTCTTGATTGGTTAAGTGCCACGTTTGCAGGCCTAGTTTTTTAGCAGACTCAATATGCTCCAAGGTGTCATCTATAAATAAAGTGCTTGATGGCTCTAAGTCATTTTCAATCAATACCATGTTAAATATTTCGGCATTGGGCTTTCGCATGCCTACTTTATGAGAATAATAGACGGTATTAAAATAATGATTGATAGGCTTTCCTGCGGTAGCCTCATCTACTATTTCATCAAAGGCTTTTATATGAATTTCATTGGTATTACTTAAAATATACGTTTTGTAATTCTTTTGCAATTTCCCAATCATTTCTAACCGAGCAAGTGGAAGTTCCAAGAGCATTGCATTCCAAGCAATATCTAATTCAGCATCAGAAATATGCATCTGAAATAATTTCCTCAATCCATTTCTAAACTCGAAAGATGTTGTTTTACCCTTCTCATAATTTCTGAAAACATCATTGCTAGCATACGCTAATAATGTATCAGAAGATAACCCTGTAATTAAAGCAAAGGCTTCAAGGGTTTTTTGAGGATTTAGGTTAAGAATTACACCCCCTAAGTCAAAAATAATTGCTTTTATATGAGCAGGTAAAAATTTCACAGCTAAGTTTCTTTGCGATTAAGTGGCAAAGATGTAACATTGCACTCCCAAATTCAAGGCGTTAAATAAAGCATTTTATTTAGGGTATAATTACCATTTGGTAATAGAATTTTCGAGCCTATCGAAGTAAAATAAATAGGGCCTATAGCTCAGCTGGTTAGAGCACTTGACTCATAATCAAGGGGTCCCTGGTTCGAGCCCAGGTGGGCCCACATTTTTAAAAGCAGTTGCATTTATATTCAACTGTTTTTTTTATGCGTAAAAAATAATATCATGCACCACTGGGCGAGAAGTACATCCCGAAGTAGTGCAACGGATTTCGGGAAGCCCAGGTGGGCCCACATTTTTAAAAGCAGTTGCATTTATATTCAACTGTTTTTTTTATGCGTAAAAAATAATATCATGCACCACTGGGCGAGAAGTACATCCCGAAGTAGTGCAACGGATTTCGGGAAGCCCAGGTGGGCCCACATTTTTAAAAGCAGTTGCAATTTATATTCAACTGCTTTTTTTATGCACAAAAAGTAATTTTTCTGAACGTGGTTAGATTCTAACTAGGTGTGCTTCAAACTATCTTATCTTTTCAAATAATAACCGCTTACCAAAAAAAGAGGTGTTTACTTTCCCGTTTTCATAAACCAAATTTCCATTTACAAAACTGTGTGTAACAGTGCTTTTAAATTCCTCTTCTTCAAAAGGAGACCAACCACATTTATATAAAATATTAGCCTTTGTTACCTTTTGTTTTTTGTTAAGATCAATCAATACCAAATCGGCATAATATCCTTCTCTAATAAACCCTCTTTTTTTTAGTTTGTATATTATAGCAACATTGTGGCACATTTTTTCCACTATTTTTTCTAAACTTATTTTTTTTTGATGATATAATTCTAACATTACTGGTAACGCATGTTGAACCAAAGGGCCACCTGAATTTGCCTGAAAATAATTGCCAGACTTCTCTTGCTTTGTATGTGGGGCATGATCAGTTGCAATAATATCTAGTTTATTAGTAAGTAATGCTTGCAGTAATCCTTCTTTATCTTTTTCTGTTTTTATGGCGGGGTTCCATTTTATTTTAGCTCCTAACCGTTCATAATCTTTATCAGAAAACCAAAGATGGTGAACGCATGCTTCGGCAGTAATTCGTTTTTGTGGTAAAGCAATTGTATGGTCTAATAAATTTGCTTCGGCTAAAGTGGATACATGGTATAAATGAAAGCGAGTATTATGTTTTCGTGCAATGTTTAACACCCTTTTAGTGGCGGTTACGCAGGCTTGTTCGCTTCTAATTAATGGATGGTTGCTAAAAGGAATATTATCGCCATACGTGGTTTTAAATTTAATAGTGTTTGCTCGTATTATTGCATCATCCTCGCTATGTAGTGCAACTAATGTTTCTGTTCTTGAAAAAAGGGTTTCTAAAAAATCAGGATAATTCGCTAAAATACCTTCTTCATTATTAAAGTATAAACCATCATCAGTAATGCCACAAACTGTTTCGTTATCTGTTTTAAGTGCTTCTTCTAAATTGTTTTTACTAATGCCCATAAAAAAAGAATAATTAGCTATTGATTTTTTAGAGGCTAACGTATATTTTTCTTCTAATAATTCTTGTGTAAGCACATTGGGCATGGAATTGGGCATATCCATATAAGAAGTTATTCCGCCAGCAACGGCCGCACAAGACTCGGTGTAAATATCCGCTTTATGGGTAAGTCCGGGGTCTCTAAAATGCACTTGGTCGTCTATTACACCCGGCATTAAATAGTTGCCTTCTCCATTAATTTCTAGGTAATTTGTGTTATTAGGGAGTGTTATTGAGGGTGCTATTTTTTCAATATATTCATTTGAAATTAAAACATCAGAAGCAAAAATTTTTCCTTCGTTAATTACGTGCACATTTTTTATGAGTGTTTTCATTTAAGTGTTATTTTTTTAAGGGTTACACAGGTCACAGAACATAGCTTCTTCCGTTTCTTTTTTGTTTGGGTACATAATTCTTGATTTATATTGGCATTTTATGCAGGAATAAAGGTGAAATAAGGGCGATTTGGTTGGAAATCCGCAGTTATTACATGGCAAGCCCAGCTCTACTCCAGTTATTGAAAACCCAGGGGTATTGCATTTTAGGCAACAAGATTTAATTTTATCTGCCAACTTTTGAGTTGCCAGTTTAATTATCGCCATTCGTGTAGGGTTGTTCATGGCGCGCATATCGGTTTCTACGTAAGCTTTTTTATGTTTTAAAAAAATGTATTCGAACGTTTTTTTTAAACCATCTAACGTTTTTAAATTTTTATAAATATCTTCTATATGCTCTTTTTCTTTGCGAATAATAACTTTATGGCTTGGAAATTTTGCCTTATTTATAAATTCAACTAACTCTTTTTCTGATGTAATTTCTGTGCCATCAAAATTTGTATTTGTACTTAATTCACGGGCAATAATTTCTAACTTATTTTTTTTGTCAATTAAAATCAAAATTTCGTCATTTGCATGAACAAAAGGGATAGAGGGGTGTGCCCCGAAGGAGCCTTCACTGGCAACCGCCAAATCACAATTGGTTAGAGTCATTGCTAGTTCACATTTTTTTCTAGCAGCCTCTAAAGGGCTATCAACTCTATCAACTTCTCCTGTAAAAGTTCCTAATATATCTGTGTCTATGTTTTTTGGAATGATACACTTTACACCTAAACAAGTTTCTAATATAGGAGCAATTACTTCCTCCTTTTTATGTTTTGTTGCAATTACAAGTTCTCTGTTTTTAAAAATACTTTTAATTATGTCGATAGACTCTTTCATGGTAAAATACTGTGAAGATATTGCAGGTTGGCGTAAAAGTAGTAACCTATTACAGAACAACTTAATTTTAAGTTACAATTAATCTACATTACTCACGACTTCTGCATACTGCCTGCCAACCGCTACAGATTTGTTCCCTTTTTTCAAGTTTCAACAAGCCTTGAGTGTATTGAATATCCATTCGGTTGTTATATGATAATTTATACCCCCTCTAATATGCTGAATTGCAATATATTTAGAGAAATATAAATTTTCTTTTTTATTTATCATAAATAGTAGAATTAATCAATAAGCCGAAAATAGCTGCTAGTTTTGCGCACTAAATATAGCCGTATCGATGAGAGTAATTAAAAGCAAAATCTAAATTTAAGAAATGAGAAAATTTTACTTAGTAATACTAATTTTAATTCCTGTTTTTGGTTATTCTCAAAATAGTGACTTGGGAAACTGGTTAATGTATTTTGGAAACAAACAAATAAATAAAAAAATAAATTGGCATAGCGAAGTACAATATCGTAACTATAATGCAATTGGGGATTTGGAACAGTTACTATTAAGAACAGGCGTTGGGTACAATTTAACAGAAAATAATAACAATGTACTTTTTGGTTATGCTTACATATTAAGTAAGAACTATGTGGATGATACTAACGAGAAAACAACTGTAAATGAACACAGAATTTATCAACAATTTATTACACAACAACGTATTGGGAGAGTAAATATTCAACACCGTTATCGTTTTGAACAACGCATGATAGAAGAAGATTTTAAATTTCGTTTTAGGTATTTTCTTTCACTAAATATAGCTTTAAACAACAAAAAACTAACAGATAAAACCGCATACATTTCTGTATATAATGAAATATTTTTAAACTCGAAAGAAAACATCTTTGATAGAAACCGCTTATATGGAGGGTTTGGATATAAATTAAATAACAAATTCCGCTTTGAATTAGGCTATATGAATCAATTTTTAACCAACAGAAATAGTGACCAAATTAACATTATTACTTTTATTAACTTTTAAAATATAAATATGATGAACAAAAAAAGCAAATTCACATTACTTGCACTAGCAATAGTAGTTTTTACATCTTGTAATCAAGAAAAAGAATCAAATAACGTAACCGAATCAATTAAAGTTGAACCTCCTACTGGACTTGTAGAAAAGGTGTTAACAAAAGAAGAACAAGATGCTTTAACACCAGATGAAGTTATCAAAGCTTTAAAAGAAGGAAATATTCGCTTCACAAATAATAACTTAACAGCCCGAGACCACTCTAGCCAAGTTAGAGCAAGCACATTAGCACAATATCCAAAAGCAATTGTGTTATCTTGTGTGGATAGTAGAGTGCCTGTTGAAGATGTTTTTGATAGAGGAATTGGAGACCTTTTTGTAGCTCGTGTAGCAGGAAATTTTGTAAATGTAGATATTTTAGGGAGCATGGAGTTTGCTTGCAAAGTATCAGGGTCAAAAATAGTTTTAGTAATGGGGCACGAGCATTGTGGAGCAATAAAGGCAGCCGTTGATAATGTTAAATTAGGCAACATAACAGCAATGCTTGAAAAAATAACGCCATCTGTTGAAATGATAGAATACCAAGGGGAAAGAAATTCTAAAAATGAAGAATTTGTACATATGGCATGTGAGAGCAACGTAAAAAACACCATAGAGCAAATTAGAGCTAATAGCCCTATTCTAAAAGAAATGGAAGATAATGGAGAAATAAAAATAGTAGGTGCTATTTACGATATGGATAATGGAAAAGTAGAATGGTTGAACTAAAAAATATGTCCAACACTTAGGCTAAAAAAGATAGACCACAAACTCATCCTTTAAGTAAGTTTTCTGCGTTCAATAAACTTACTTAAAGGATGAGTTTGTGCTATTAAAGCCCCACGTTTTTTAGTGTACCAAGAATTAACTCTTCCGTTTAAGGTAATAGCCGAACAGGCATGAATGTTCCTCCTTATGAATTTAAGGTATTATCAAAAACTATAACCGGCAGTAATACCATACACTATTCCGTCAAATAAATTGGTGCGATCCCAGCTTACACTTGGTAAAAGTGTCCAGTTAGGGGTATGCATTCTAAATTTATATTCAAAGCCCACTTTACTAAGAAATAGATTTTCGTCTCTTGCAAACTCAATTCCAAGCCCTGCAGTAAAAATCAACCCTTTATATACCGTAATAAAAGTCGTTGGAAGCAAAAGAAATGCCCCTGATCGTTCTACTTCTACAATAATGCCATTTTCATTCTCTTGAATTATATGGGAGCCAATTTCCACTTCTGCCACTAATCCTATGCCTATTCGCTCATTAAATTCGTAAATATACTCTAGCCCTAATGTAGGCATTTGGTATTTAGATTGCACAATAATGGTATGACCTGCGAATAATCCAACAAAATGTTTTTTATGCTCTTGCACAGTGGGGCTATTTTCATGGTTATTTTCTTGTGCCATTGAGAAGCCAGTAATCCCCCATATCAACAAAGTAGTAAAAAATAATTTAATCATAGTATATAGTTAAACTTTAAAACTTGAGTTCGACCTAAAGCCCCAAAGGGAAAACATCTCACCTACTATTTAGTTTTCTGAAAGGGTTCCTTAGTCTGGAGTCAGGTTTAAAGGTAGAAATAAATATACAAAAAAAGCCCTCTAATAAATAGGAGGGCTTTTTTGAGGCGTTGAGCGGATTCGAACCGCTGTACAAGGTTTTGCAGACCTCTGCCTAGCCACTCGGCCACAACGCCATTACTTTATTATTGCAAAAGTAAAATATAAATCAATTTATAAGCAATGCCGCCCCAATTAATATTGGAGCGGCAGTATTAATTATTCTTTGCTTTCTCCTTCAGCTTCATCCGCTTTTGGAGCTTCCTTCTTAGCCTTCGCTACCGCTGGTGTTTTTTTAGCTTTTGCTTTTGGAGCTTCCTCTTTTGGAGTTTCTTCCGCCTTAGCTTCTTCCGCCTTAGCTTCTTCTTTTGGAGCTTCTTCCGCTTTTACTTCTTCCACCTTAGGAGCCTCCTCCTTCTTAGCAGGGGCCTTTTTTGCTACAGTTTTTTTAGCAGCAGGTTTTTCCATTTGCTCTTTTAAAG
>CAZGDC010000040.1:0-16837 GCA_964524405.1 uncultured Roseivirgaceae bacterium | reverse complement strand
ATCTATTAAGCCAAGCAGATAGAGAATTAGGCAGGTTAGATATGTTTTCAGAATATGTAAATATAGATTTTTACATAAGTATGCACATTATTAAATAAGCCACACAATCCAGTAAAATAGAAGGTACACAAACCAATATGGAAGAGGCATTTATGCCAAAAGAAAGCAGAAAAAAGCGAGTATCTACCTAAGTAGAAGTACTCGCTTTTTAAAATTATAAAATCGCTGGACTCAAAAATCTGTTTATTTAAAATAGGATTCTGTAAGGTCATCCATTTTATTCGCCACTATATCAAATATATTCGCATTATTATCCTCATTTACAAGTATAACGCCATCAACTCTTGTGGCATTATCTAGCATCGTTCCAGTAATAGTAGAAAACCATTTTGCAGGACTAAAATCAACCTCAGAAATGGCACGAGAATCGGCAGCAAACGTGTGTGATTCGCCTTCTACTTCAAATACTTCGCCAGAGTTAAACTCAAATTTAATAGGCGTTTCTATGCCTTCGGCACTAGTATAAACGCCTCCGGCAATTACGGAAGGAACATCGTTTACATCTTCAATTTCAACTCCTAAATCAACATCTCTATACTCTCCCATAGGTATTACCACATTAATAGGAGGGGTCGCAACCCCAGTCATTAAATCAATAGTAGAAACTTGTTCATGCGTAATAGATATTGAACCACCAGACACTTTATCGCCATCAAAAACAATTTCACGGATGGTTACAGAACCAGAAGTAAATACAATTGAATTAATGCCTGAAGATTTTCCAGTGGTGGTAGATGTAGTGTTCATTTTAAATGAAACACCCATCGTGGCGTTTTCACTTACTTTATCTTTTTTACAACTAGAAAGCAAAAAAGTTGCAACAAAAATTAGGGACGTAATTTTAAATAACTGCTTCATAATGTTTAATTAATATTTATAATATTTGTTTTAAAAATGCAAGTATATAGAGTCTGTAATTAATGTTTATAATATTATAGAAAAAATATATAATTATTAATCATATTAAAAAAATCTCCAATACAGCCTAAGTAACACCCAAATCCATGTTTTTATTTTAGGTGTTTTCTGTATTCTAAACACTCTTTATTAGTAACCTATCTTACTCTAAAAACGTAACTTTTTTTCGGGCATCCGCTCTTTTTGAAATGACCAATGTCATTTTTTAAATTGCAACAAGCCGACTACATTTGCATTGTTTATACAAATTCTAAATAATTGAGCAAAGCAAAAACAGTAGGAGATTTAAAAGTAGGCGAAAATGGAATAATTAGCTGTTTTAAAGACGACCACTTATCGTTAAAGCTTTTGGATATGGGTTGCCTGCCCGGCACCACTATTAAAATGAAATTTTTGGCTCCTTTAGGCGACCCTATTTGTATTGATGTAGAAGGATATAGCCTTTTACTTCGGAAGGCAGAAGCTTATACCATATCGCTAGTTGAATAGCTAATGAGCAAAGATCAGCGAAAACGTATTGCCCTCGTTGGCAATCCCAACTCAGGAAAATCCTCTTTATTTAATCAACTTACAGGGCTTAATCAAAAAGTTGGCAATTTTCCTGGCGTTACGGTTGATAAAAAAACAGGACTTTGCATACTGCCCAATAATGAAAAGGTATTAATTATTGATTTACCTGGCACGTATAGTATTTATCCTAAATCGAATGATGAAACGGTAGTAGCGGATATTCTACTTAATAAAAAAGGTGATTTATTTCCAGATGTATTGGTAGTAGTGGTGGATGCTTCTAATCTCAAAAGAAATTTACTGCTTTTTACCCAAATGAAAGACTTGGGGTTGCCCGTAATTCTGGCTCTTAATATGATAGATATGGCCAATCGTATGGGGTTGAGCTACAATTTAGCATTGCTTGAAAAAGAGTTGGGAGCTCCTGTTATTTCCATCAATGCGAGAGTAGGAGTGGGGATTGAGGAGTTTAAGGAAGCCCTTACGAAAAAAATTACGCCTGATGGTACTAGTTTTTTTGATGTTACCGAATTGGCTAAGGATCAAATCTTTAATTATTTAAAAGAGCATCCTAGCGACACCACTTATTGGGCGCTTCAGCAATTAACCACACAAGATAAAATTGAACAAAAGGATCGTGTTCAGGCAAAAGATACCACTTTGCGATACGGTAAAATTAACCGGTTGGTAAAAAAAGTGGAGATTAAAAAAGAGGGTGTTGAAATAATGCCTTTTTCAGATAAAATTGATAAAATTTTAACCCATAAAATAGGGGGATATGCAATTTTTTTATCGGTTTTATTTGTAATGTTTCAAGCTATTTTTGCTTGGTCTAGTTGGCCAATGGATTTTATAGATGTTATTTTTTCGCAATTATCGGCTTTGCTGTTAGCAAATTTACCCCCAGGTATTTTCACCGATTTATTGGCCAAAGCACTCGTGCCCGGTATCGGTGGGGTTGTTATATTTATTCCACAAATTGCTATTTTATTTGCTTTTATTTCTTTGCTCGAAGAATCGGGCTATATGGCGCGTGTTGTGTTTTTAATGGATAAAATTATGCGCAAGTTTGGGTTAAGCGGCAAAAGTGTAGTGCCATTAATATCGGGTGTTGCTTGTGCTATTCCGGCCATTATGGCTACTCGCACCATCGAAAACTGGAAAGAACGAATAATTACCATTTTTGTAACCCCCTTAATCAGTTGTTCGGCACGTTTACCCGTATATGCGATATTAATTGCACTGGTAATACCCGATACATACATATTAGGAATTTTTAATATGCAAGGCTTGGTGTTATTAGGACTCTACTTGCTTGGATTTAGTTCTGTATTAGTTTCGTCTTATGTGCTCCATAAAATAATAAAAACGACCGAGCGTAGTTTTTTAATTATGGAGCTACCTACCTATAAAACCCCTCGTTGGAAAAATGTGGGTTTAACCATTATCGAAAAAGTAAAGACGTTTACATTTGAGGCAGGGAAAATTATTATAGCCATTTCCATTATACTTTGGGTATTGGCTACTTATGGGCCTGGAGATGCCTTAAAAAATGCCGATGAAAATGTAAAAAAAGAATTGGCTGGCACTTCTTACACCCAAGCCGAATTAGACGATAAAATTGCTTCTTATAAATTAGAACACTCCTATGTTGCTATGCTTGGCAAAGGCATTGAGCCGCTTATTAGTCCGCTTGGGTTTAACTGGAAAGTAGGTATTGCCTTGGTAACTTCTTTTGCTGCGCGCGAAGTGTTTGTAGGCACCATGTCCACCATTTATAGTATAGAGTCGGCCGATGGGGAAATAAGCACGATAAAAGAACGGATGAGGAAAGAGGTTAATCCAACCACTGGAGAGCCTTATTTTACGCTTGCAGTTGGGTTGTCGTTAATGGTTTTTTATGTGTTTGCAATGCAATGCATGGCTACTCTGGCCGTAACGTACCGCGAAACAAAAGGGTGGAAGTGGCCGATTTTACAAACCGTGTATATGACGGGCTTAGCCTATGTATTTTCGTGGATAACGTTTAATTTGTTTTCATAAACAAACTTAACCTGATTATCGCCTTATGCCCTATTAACATTGAAATACCGCATTTCAATGTTAACCTGACGGTAATTAAACGTTATTAAATTATTTTTAACTTGTTAAAAATAAGAGTCTTATGTCTTTAATCTTTTTGTCTTATGTCCGTCTGGTTAATAATAGGGCATAAAACCTAACTGCATTGTTTTATTGCAGTTAAAAAACTGTTTACAGTTTTTTATCAATGCGAACCTTTATACCTACATGAAAATTTATACCTGGATTTGGTATTTCTAACACTCTAAGCCGTGAAATGTGGTCGATATAATTTGCATTTAGCACATTATTAATGCCTGCTGTAATTTCTATGGGCTTGTTTTTGGTTTCTATCTCTAGGTTTAACCCAATATTTATTACATTAAACCCACTGGTTGATGTTTCAAAAACACTCGTTCTATTTTGATCGAACCTGTAAACATGATTGATAAATACATTTTTTACTTGCACTTTTCCACTACTCGCTATTTCAGCATTTATAGTGGAGCTCATATTTACTTGCGGAATTAAAGGGAGCGGATTTCCATTTCGATCTTCTGCAAAAACAGTAGAGAGGTTACTCTCTAAGTGCAACCAGTGTATTTTGTGCGGATGGTAATGCACTCCTAGTTCACCGCCATATAAAAAGGCATTTGTTTGTAGGTATTCAAATACAGGATAGTGGTTAATTTCTGTGCCTGTAGGCGCAAGGTAAATATAATTTTGAATGGCATTATAAAATGGATTTATCGAAAATCCAAAATGGTCGCCTTGATATTCTATGGTAAGGTCTAGTTGAGTCGCATTTTCATTAGTAAGGGTATTATTGCCCTCCATATACCGATGCGTTCCGTGGTGCACTCCATCGGAAAGAAGCTCTGAGGTGTTGGGGGCTCTAAATCCGCTTGAAATATTAGCCCTTACGGTTGTTTTGTTGATAGTGTAAACAGCCCCACTAGAAAACGTAAGTCCGTTATAGCTCGTGTTTAGTGCAGGAAAAAAACTAGCAGCACCGTGTCCATGTCCGTGCCCATCATTGGTGCTCATTTCTTGGGTTTCTATTCTTCTATAATCAGATCGTATGCCTCCTTGTAATTGAAGTTTATTAAAATTGGCGTTTGCGATAGCAAAAATACCGAAATCGGTTGTTATAGCATTCGGAATCAAAATTTCTTCTCCGTTATTGATATTGGTTTGCGCCATTCCTTGAGAGCCAATAATAAAATCGTATCTGTTTTTAATAATAGGGGAGTACCATTTTAAATTATAGGTAAAGGTGTTTAATTTTAAGCCAATTTCAGGAATAACATTATCTTCTTTAAACTCTTTTCGGTTATTATTAGTATATCCTATATTAAAATCAATCTTAGAGTCTCCTGTATAAATAATGTTTTCCATACTTACCGTATGGTCGCCTATGGCCTGAAACGGAAGTGTAATTTTTCTATTGGAGTGGTGGTCATGCCCATGCCCTCCGTGCCCATGGCTTGAGTGAGGGTCTTTAACTATGCCAAAATTATTATGTAGATAGCTATATCTAATATTTGAAATCCAGTTTTTTGTGCTAAACCCAAGCGAACTTTTAATGTTTTTTTCATCAAAACGTGTATTATATACACGTTCAAAATTCGATAATTGATAATCTGCATGAGACGAATATGCACCAAAAAGGTTAAACTTTAGTTTTCCTTTATTTATTTTAAATCCTACATTATTAATAGAACCTAAGCTATTTGAAAGAAATTTTGTTTGTGCAAATGCTTCTATCGTATTATGATTCGCATATCGTTCATCAATAAAATAAAGAACGCCACCTAATGCATCTGACCCATATAATAATGACGCAGGCCCTTTTATTACCTCTACGCTTTCAATACCAACATCTCCTACTCCTAAACCGTGCTCATCGCCCCATTGTTGATTTTCAATTCGTACCCCTTGAGCATAGGTTACAATTCTGTTGCCCGATAAGCCCCTAATAACAGGCTTGCCGATACCAGGGCCTGTGGTTATTTGCTCTACACCTGGTATATTGCTAATGGCTTCTGCTAATGTTAATGGAGAAGTCTGCTGAAGATCTGTTATTTTTCGGTGACTAATATTTACAATATTTTCATGTTGGAACCTTCCCGTTGGTGCCGATACCACTACTTCTTCCAAATTAAAATAACCTTGTTCAAGGTAAAATGTTTTTGCTTTTATAGAATCAACCCTTACTAGTTCATCAATTAAGTTATAGCCCACAAATGCTATTTGAATACGAATATTTTTTTGATTTATATTCTTTAATTTAAAAACCCCATGCTCATTTGTTGTGGTTCCTGTTTTTAAATCTGCTAAATATACCTGTGCAAAAGCAATTGGCTGTTTGGTTTCTTTATCTAAAACAGTGCCTGTAAAATCTTGCGCCCAAGTAACGATTGAAGCTATAGTTAATAATGCGATACTTATTATTTGTTTCATAGTTGTTTTATGTTTGTAACATTGTTGCAAATATATTAAAGGATAAAACGCAAATGCAACATTGTTGCAAATATACTTTATGAAAATTTTATTGAAAGATAAAAATCTGCATCAAACCCCCTTTAGAAAGGAGGTTTTAGCCATTTTTGCTAAACATGGCAATGCCATTCCTGTATCCGTATTAGAACGTGAATTAAAAGTTTACAACCGTATTACCCTGTACAGAACGATTAAAACATTTGTTTCAAAAGGAGTTATTCACGAAATTACGATTAGTGGAGAGCCCTCTAATTATGCCCTTTGCAAAGAAGCATGCGATACGCATACCCACCATCACCAACATGTGCATTTTAAGTGCATAAAATGCACTAATATATTTTGTGTAGAAATGGATAATTTCCCCCAAATTAGTTTGGCGGGTTATCAAATTAACCAATTAGAAATTCAGGCTTCGGGGATATGTAAAAAGTGCAGATGAGAACCTGTACAAAATGAGAACCTGTACAAAATAAAAAATGCTCGGCATTACTTCAAAAACGAAATATTTCTTTTGAGCCCACTAAACTTGGTACGCTTTACGGCCGATTTTTTAAAAATTTTACTAAACACTTCTTGGGTAATTTCTTGCCAGTCATGTTTGGTTATCCCTTCTAAATCGGGGTGGGGATTAAATTTAGGTTCGGTATGAGCTACCGAAAAGCGATTCCAAGGGCATACATCTTGGCATACATCGCAGCCAAACATCCAATCTTGAAATGATCCTTTTACTGAGGATGGCAATTCTTCTTTTAGCTCAATGGTAAAATACGAAATACATTTGCTTCCGTTTACAACCCCTGCCTCTGTTATGGCTTCGGTTGGGCAAGCATCAATACATTTTGTGCAACTTCCACAATAATTGGCAATAGCACCATCATACGCTAGGTCGAGATCAAGTATTATTTCGGCTAAAAAAAAGAAACTCCCTTTTTGCTTGGTAAGCAATAGCGAGTGTTTACCTAGCCAACCTAGTCCGCTTCGAGCAGCCCATTGCCGCTCCATAATAGGGGCCGAATCGGTAAACACACGCCCTTCTACAGCTCCAATTTCTTGTTCTAAGGCTTTAAAAAAAGTCTTTAGTTTATCTTTAATTACAAAATGATAGTCTTCACCATAAGCATACTTGGCAATTTTATAGGAATCGTCTTTTGCTAAATCGTGAGAGGGGTAATAATTATAGGCCAATGAAATAACCGATTTTGCTCCTGGTACTAATTGAGTAGGGTCTAGCCGTTTATCAAAATGATTGGCCATATAGCTCATTTGACCATGGTTATTTTGTGCTAACCAATTTTCTAGTTGCGGAGCTACATCTGCTAAATACTCAGCCTTAGAAATGCCACAAGAGATAAACCCAAGCTCTTTGGCTTTGGCCTTTATAAAAGCAGTATTTTTTGATTTAATTGACATAAGCAGTATTTTATACCATTTCAATGTTAATATGGTATAAAAGGCTATTCTACTTTATGAATAAAACAGGATAGCTTCTTTCGTTTTACCCACCAAATAATTCCCTCGTTTTACCTGGAGGAATTACTTTTAAATGTTTATAAGCTAGTTCTGTTGCTTCTCGCCCTCTGGAAGTTCGTTTTATAAACCCTTCCATAATTAAAAAAGGCTCATACACTTCTTCAATAGTTTCGGCTTCTTCGCCACAGGCAGTTGCTATGGTAGAAATACCCACTGGGCCTCCTTTAAATTTTTTTATAATAGTAGATAATATTCTAATATCCATATCATCTAATCCGTATTGGTCAATATCTAAAGCGGTTAGTGCCAGCTCTGCAATTGGTTTGGTAATAGTGCCATCGCCTTTAATTTCGGCAAAGTCGCGTGTTCTACGAAGTAGGTTATTGGCAATTCGAGGGGTACCTCTGCTTCTTTTGGCAATTTCTACGGCTGCCTCTGGCTCTATTTTAGTATTTAGTATAGCCGAAGATCGTTTTATAATTTTAGAGAGTAATTTAGAATCGTAAAATTCTAATCGGGCGTTAATGCCAAAACGGGCACGTAACGGGGCGGTAAGCAAACCTGATCGTGTGGTTGCTCCTACTAAGGTAAAAGGAGATAATGAAATTTGTACCGAGCGAGCACTAGGCCCTGAATCGAGCATAATATCAATCTTAAAATCTTCCATGGCCGAGTATAAATACTCCTCTACAATAGGGTTTAGCCTGTGTATTTCATCAATAAAAAGCACATCGTGCTCTTCTAAGTTGGTAAGCAAGCCTGCTAAATCGCCTGGTTTATCGAGCACAGGACCCGAAGTGGTTTTTATGCCTGTTTGTAGTTCATTTGCGATAATATAAGATAGCGTTGTTTTACCCAACCCTGGAGGGCCATGCAAAAGCACATGGTCTAGTGCTTCGCCTCTTTTTTTTGCGGCTTGCACAAAAATGCGGATATTATCAACCAATTTATTTTGCCCACTAAAGTCATCAAAAGTTAAAGGCCTTAATGCCTTATCAAATTCTTGCTCCTCGTTTGAAAGCTCCGAACCCTCTCCACTTAAATAATCTTCGCGCATACAGCTTTTAATAATTTTTACTAAAATAAGGCAACTTTTCTCACTTCGCATTGTTTTAATACCCTGTTTAAATGAAACTGGAATAAGTGCCAAGTTGATTTAGAACACTTCTGTTTGAATTATCATCCAACTACTTATCCATTATAGATAGAATACTTTTAATTTCGCACCATGTCGGTTGTAAAAGAAATGTTTTCGCGTAAGCGTATCTTGCCATTATTGCTCATTATTGCTATGATTGCCGTTTACTATTATAGGCAGCCCTCTAAATTAGTGGAGTTGCAAGGGCAAACGTTTGGCACTATTGCCTATACTATTAAATATAAGGATGCTCAAAATAGAGATTTTAAATCTTCGATAGATTCGTTATTAAACATATTTAACGATGCTGTGAGCCATTATCGCCCTAATTCTGAACTTTCAAAATTTAACGTTGGCACTGATATAGAATTTGTGCTTCCTTATATGTATCCTGTACTAAAAGCAAGTAAACACGTATATGAAGCAACAGAAGGAGGCTTTAATCCAGCGGTAATGCCTTTGGTAAATGCGTGGGGTTTTGGGCCAAATAAAAGTGTGGCTCTTGATAGTATGCGCATTGATTCGCTTAAAGAATTTACGGATTTTAAATTAGTAAAATTTAATGAAACTAAGGCATGGAAACTTGACCCACGTGTGCAGCTCGATTTTAGTGCTGTGGCCAAAGGGCAAGGAGTAGATGTAGTGGTAGCATTTTTGCAATCGAAAGGGGTTGAAGATTTATTTGTAGAAATTGGAGGTGAAGTAAGTGCTAGAGGCGTTAATGCACATGATAAGCCTTGGAGTGTTGCCATTCTAAACCCCACTTCTGATGTACTTAATCAGTCGTATATTGCGGTAGTTGATTTAAAAAATAAAGCATTGGCCACATCGGCCAATAATTATAATTATGTTATTAAAGATGGCGTGCGTTATTCACATACTTTAAATCCTTTTACAGGCTACCCCACCCAGAATACCATTTTAAGTGCATCCGTATTTGCCAACGATTGCATGACAGCCGATGCTTATGCCACCGCTTTTATGGTCTTAGGTCAAGAAAAAGCAAAAGAAATAGCCAAAACACAAACTGAAATTGAAGCCTATTTGGTGTATAGTTTACCTAATGGAAGCACCGAATCATTTATGACTGATGGATTAAAAAATGTGCTTAAAGAACGAAAAAAGGAATGATTTTAAATCTTATCATATTAATAGGAAGTGCGCTTACAGGGGGTATTATTTCACTTAAATACTCAAATAGAAAGGAGATAAACTATTCGCTTATTTTGGCTTTTTCAGGTGCTTATTTATTTTCCATTACCATTATTCATATTTTACCAGAGCTATTTAGCCATGCTGAAAATGCCAAACTTACAGGGATTTATGTACTAGGGGGTTTTTTTCTTCAACAGCTATTAGAAATATTTACAGCTGGAGCTGAACATGGCCATGTGCATCCAGTTAATCAGCAGCATACGCATAAATCAGGCTTGGGCATTTCCCTGCTTATTGGGCTTTCGGTGCATGCCTTATTAGAAGGATCTTTGTTAACACATGCCCATGCCAATCCTTCACACACAAACAATATAACTATTGCATTAGGCATTGGATTGCACAAATTACCTGCCGCTTTTGCTATGATGAGTATTTTACTTTGCTATTATACAACTAAAACCAAGCCCATACTGTTTTTAGTATTATTTACACTGGCTTCTCCTTTGGGTTTACTAATTACCCAATATGCTATGAATGTTCAATTTTTTACCCAACAAACCATTCACGTGCTATTTGCTATTGTAAGTGGTAGTTTCTTATACATTTCTACCACCATTGTATTTGAAAGTAGCCCTGGTCATCATATTAAGTTAAGCAAAACTTTAGTGCTTTTACTGGGTGCAGGGGTTGCCATTTTGGCCGAAATGGTACTGTAAGCTAAACCTGCATGGAATAAAACGAGTATAAATACACATTTCTTGCTGCCTATTTTTAATTGCAGGGCGATAGCCCATTTGGTTTAATTCCCCGACCCTTTGGGTCGGAAACAAGATTGTTTGCAAAGCAAACTCCAAGCTAATACTCCGATGGCTCTGCCTCGGGGTAGTTTATTAGCGTTAAAACAGATTAATCTCAATTTTATGGGCTTTTGTAAAAGGAGAATTTACCTGGAGTAGCTCTATAAGCAAGCATATTTCTTAGCTCTCTACTCACAACTCTGCTTATAATCAGCTAATTTTGCATTTTCAAAATTCAAAATAGATGATTTCAGCAAATAATATATCGTTACAATACGGAAAAAGAGTTCTTTTTGAAGAGGTAAACGTAAAGTTTGGGGCGGGTAATTGCTACGGAGTAATTGGAGCCAATGGAGCAGGCAAATCTACTTTTTTAAAAATATTAGCGGGCGATATATCAGCAAATAGTGGAAAAGTGATACTAGAGCCAGGCAAACGAATGGCTGTATTGCGCCAAAATCACTTCGAGTTTGATGAAGAAACCGTATTGAACACAGTTCTTAGAGGGCATACAGCCCTTTGGAAAATTATGGAAGAAAAAGAAGCTGTTTATGCCAAACCAGACTTTAGTGAAAAAGACGGAAATCGAGCAGCGGAGTTGGAAGCTGAATTTGCAGAATTAGAAGGGTGGAATGCAGAGTCGGATGCGGCCGCACTTTTAAGTGGCTTAGGTGTGGCAGAATCAGAGCACTACAAAATGATGAAAGAGCTAAGTGGGCATTTAAAAGTAAGAATACTTTTAGCACAAGCACTCTTCGGCAACCCCGACATCCTTATTTTAGATGAACCTACCAATGATTTAGATATTCAAACGGTATCGTGGCTAGAAGATTTTTTACTCGATTTTAAAAACACGGTAATCGTAGTCTCTCACGATAGGCATTTTTTAGATACCGTTTGTACCCATATTGCAGATATAGATTTTGGGGCTATTAGTTTGTTTACGGGCAATTATGCTTTCTGGTATCAATCAAGTCAATTAGCTTTAGCACAGCGGTCATCGTCTAACAAAAAGGCAGAAGATAAAAAGAAAGAACTACAGACGTTTATTCAACGGTTTAGTGCCAATGCTTCTAAATCGAAGCAAGCCACCAGTAGAAGAAAATTGCTCGATAAAATTAATATAGAAGAGATTAAGCCATCTAATCGTAAATACCCAGGCATTATTTTTACACAGAACAGAACGGCTGGCGATCAAATACTACAAATAGAGAACTTGGCAAAAAGCTACCAAGGAACCCCTTTATTTACAGGCTTAGACTTATTTGTAAATAAAGGAGATAAAATTGCTTTTGTTGGACCTGATAGTTTAGCCATTACTACATTATTTAAAGTGTTAATGGGTGAAGAAAAGGCAGATTCGGGTGCATTTAAATTCGGACAAACCATCTCTACTGCTTTTTTACCCAACGAAAATGAGTCGTATTTTAATACCAATGAAAATCTAATCGATTGGTTAAGAAAATACTCAGAAGGCGAAAAAGACGAAGTATTTATCCGTGGGTTTTTGGGCAAAATGCTTTTCTCTGGCGAGGAGTCAACTAAAAGCTCTAATGTGCTATCTGGAGGTGAAAAGGTGCGTTGTATGATTTCTAAAATGATGCTAAATGGCGCCAATTTATTAATCTTAGATGAACCCACCAACCACTTAGATTTGGAAGCCATTATTGCATTTAATAATGCCCTCAAGGAATTTCCAGGTACCGTTTTATTTACATCTCACGATCATAAATTTGTAGAAACAGTAGCCAATAGAATTGTGGAACTCCGACCTGATGGATACACCGATAAGCTAATGACTTATGATGAATATGTAGAATGGAAGGAGAAGGAGACTATCATATAATACCACTGTCATTATTGAGTGCCAAACAGGTACGGCAAGGTTTGGTAACCTTTGTGAGAATCAGCCAACCCATTTGTAATTGACTTTGAAGTAATTAGATTTTATGCCATCTCAATGTTAATATGGTATTACAGAATACCCATGAACAATGTGGGTTAAATGCGAAAGCGTTTTTATAAAGAGAGGGAAATTAAGTATTTATACCTTTTCATACACCACTTATTGCTACCCCTTTGGGGGCAATAAGTCGATTAATTTGCTGATTATCAATTAAAAACGCCCATTCTGTGAGTTTAAGCAGGCATAGAGAAACTTATCCGCTAACCTTATTGCTATTTTTTATTTTTTCCACAAAAACTTTTGAGGGCTTAAAGCTAGGTACATAATGTGCATCTATTACAATAGCTGTATTTTTTGATATATTACGAGCAATTTTCTTTGCTCGTTTCTTGTTTACAAAACTACCAAACCCTCTTATATAAATGTTTTTCCCTTCGGTCATGGAACCTTTTACTACGCTAAAAAATGCTTCGATTGAGGTGGTTACATCTCCTTTATCGATGCCTGTTTTATCGGCAATTTCTGAAATTACGTCTGCTTTTGTCACAATTGAAAAATTTTAAATTTAAAAATCCTATTATTGGAAATAACCAATATTTTTGCGCAAATTTAACTGCAAAGTTTTAATATAAAAATTATATAAGCCCTACTTTAAAAAAACTTTTAATTTTCTCCTATTCCTTTGATTCACAAACAGTTTACTTCAAATATTATTCGTTGGTATTATTCTAATAAAAGGAGTCTTCCTTGGCGCAAAACCACCAATCCTTATTATATATGGATCTCCGAAATTATACTACAACAAACACGAGTTTCGCAAGGATTACCCTATTATCAGAAATTTGTAACTTCGTTTCCAACGGTTGAGGATTTAGCCAATGCTAATGAACAAGATGTGCTTTCTCTATGGCAAGGTTTAGGATACTATTCAAGAGCACGCAATATGCACAAATGTGCCAAATTAATTACAAGCGAATATGAGAGCCAATTTCCATCAAGTTTTAATCAACTTTTAAAACTCCCCGGTATTGGCCCTTACACAGCGGCAGCAATAACCTCTTTAGCTTTTAATAACCCTAGCCCAGTGGTCGATGGCAATGTGTATCGTGTGTTAGCTCGTGTTTTTGGTATCAAAAATAATATTGCAGATGCCAAGAGCTTTAAATTATTTTTTGAGTACTCCGAAGGGTTGATTGATAAAAAGAACCCAGGCATTTATAATCAAGCTGTAATGGAGTTAGGAGCTACTGTATGTGCTCCGCAAAACCCCACTTGTCATATTTGTCCAATTGAAGAAACTTGCTTTGCAAGGGAACATAAAAAACAAAAAGAACTGCCTGTTAAAATAAAAAAAGTAAAGAAAAGGAACAGATATTTTACTTATTTAGTACTCGAGCACCAAGGAAAATTAGCGATGACCAAAAGAGTAGGCAAAGGTATTTGGGAAGGTCTTTTTGAATTTTACCTTATCGAAAGCATTAAAAATGTACCTACAGATGAATTAGAAGACAATTTATTGAGCGCGTTATTAAAACAGGGAGCTATTATAGCGGAAGAAAAACAATTGGCAAAACATATTTTAAGCCACCAAACAATTTATAGTTCTTTTCTAAAACTAGAGCTTAAAAATGAAGCTGCTTGGCATGCAACATTAAATAAAAACGAATTAGTTTTGTATTCTAAATTGGAAATTGAAGCCTTGCCAAAACCTGTTTTAATAAGCAACTATTTAAAAATTGCTTCTAACCTAAATTATTCATAAATTTACAATACTAACAAAAACCCAAAATGGCTGGAGTAAATAAAGTAATATTAGTAGGCAACTTAGGTAAAGATCCTGAAGTTAGGCACTTGGAGAATGGAACAACGGTTTGTTCTTTTTCATTAGCAACCTCTGAGAGCTATAAAGATAGAACTACTGGCGAGCGTAAAACCAACACCGAATGGCATAATATTGTTTTGTGGAGGGGCTTGGCTGAAATAGCTGAAAAGTACTTAAAAAAAGGAGACCAAGTGTATATCGAAGGCAAATTGGTAACTCGTTCTTGGGAAAAAGACAATGTAACTCGTTATACTACTGAAATAGTGGGGCGAGATTTAACCATGCTAGGTGCTAAAAACACGCAGCAAGGTGATGTAGGTTCTGCAAGCCAAGGGGGGGGAGCGTCTTCCACTCCAGCGCAACAGCCACCTGTGGCTCAGGCTGCAAGCCCAGAAGCAACGCAAGCGCAAAATAGCCAAGAGATGGATGACTTACCTTTCTAATTAATACATTAAAATAATGTTCAACATATCCTCATTCAGTTATTGGAAACGGCCATAGACGAACCTCCTAGTTGGGTCTTAGCACAAATTTTGCAAATTTCAAGTGGAATAGACACCTCCCTGCCATTTATCCTAGGTATAATTGCGATTATACTTCTTCTGTTAATGCTTTCAGCCATTGTTTCTAGCGCAGAAGTTGCCTTTTTTTCATTAACGAGTGCAGAATTAGAAGCGTGCGAAACCAATGCAATAAGTAAGAGGGATAGGCTAATCTGTAAACTACTTGAAAACCCTAAGGAGCTACTTGCTACCATTTTAATAGTAAATAATTTTGTTAATGTAGCCATCATTACTATTTCTACTTATGCTACTTGGCAAATTATTGGGCATACCAATAATGGCTCCGTGTTAGCTTTGCTCGCTATTGCTATTACTATGCTTATTGTCTTTTTTGGAGAAATTATTCCTAAAATATATGCCAACCAAAAGAGCTTAGTTGTTGCTCGGGTAGCTTCAAAATTACTATTCGTTTCTAAAAAAATTACAGCTCCTTTAGTTTGGGTGTTAGTTTCTCTCACACGTGTTGTTGAAAAAAGAATAAAAAGGAAGGGCTATTCAGGTTCTTTAGAAGAAGTTAATCATGCACTTGAGTTATCCACCGAAGTAGGAACAACAGAACAAGAGAGGGATATTTTGAAAGGGATTGTTCACTTTTCTACTATTCCAGTAACCCAAATTATGAAGGCAAGAGTAGATATGGAAGCGATAGAAATTTCAACTTCTTTTTATGAATTGATGAATAAAATAAACAAAACAGGCTTTTCAAGATTACCTGTATTCAAAGAAGACTTAGATACCGTTGAAGGCATCTTGTACATCAAAGACTTACTACCTCATATAAATAAAAAAGGTTTTTTTGAATGGCAAAAACTATTGAGACCTGCCTATTTTGTGCCTGAAGCAAAAATGATTGATAACTTGCTGAAAGATTTTCAAGAAAAAAGAGTGCATATTGCTATAGTGGTGGATGAGTATGGTGGCACGGAAGGCTTAATTACCTTAGAAGATATTATTGAGGAAATTGTAGGTGAAATTAATGATGAATATGATGAAGAAGATGATTACTTTAAAAAAATAGATACAAACACCTTCGATTTTGAAGGCAAAACATCCATCAATGATTTTTGCAAGGTAGTTAAAGAGGATCCTAAAATATTTGAAGAAATAATGGGAGAAAGCGAATCGCTAGGGGGCATGATTTTGGAGGTACACGCTCGCATGCCCAACACAGGTGAACAAGTTGTATTTGATAAATACATATTTACGGTTTTATCAGTTGATACAAAAAGGATTAAAAAAATTAGAGTAAAGACGGATGCAAAATAAATGGTGGCTTTTGGGGCTTTTAATTTGGGTGGGTTGTGAACAAACCTATACACCTAAACAAAAAGGGTATAATCGACTTGATTTGCCAGAGCGTAATTATGTAGCCCTACCCGATTCACTTCCTTATCAATTTCAAATTTCAAAAGCCGTTAAAATTTTAAGAGACTCCTCCTACATTGCCGAACGTTACTGGATCGACCTGTATTACCCTAGCATTGTGGCCAATGTTCAACTTACTTATAAAAGTTTACATAATAACAAACAACTATTAGAAGAACTTGTAAATGATGCCTATAAACTTACCTCCAAACATCAAATAAAAGCCTATGCAATAAATGAGAATATTGTTATTACGCCTTTGGGAAAAACGGCTGTGATTGCAGAGCTAGAGGGAGAAGTTCCTTCTCAGTTGCAATTTTTTATTACAGACTCTACCAAAAACTTTCTTCGCGGAGCACTTTATTTTAGATCTTCCACAAAAAATGATTCATTAGCACCAGCTATTGAATACATTAAGATTGATATTATGCAAATGTTAAACACCTTGGAGTGGAAAGAACCTAATTGATTAAAATGCCCCGAGGTAGAGCCATCGGGGTATTAAACCAAATGGGCTATCGCCCTGCGATTAAAATAGCTTTACAAATTTTTAAAAGGCAGGATGAATTA
>CAZGDC010000039.1:0-17041 GCA_964524405.1 uncultured Roseivirgaceae bacterium | reverse complement strand
TAAATATTAACGTGATGGTAATTTACCGTGATTAATATATTTTTAACTTGTTGAACATAAAGGTCTTATGTCTTTAGTCTTTTCGTCTTATATCCGTTGGGTTAATAACCATCTCTATTGCGATTATTACCTATCTAATAATTTAGTAAATGAAACACATTAAAGAGGCAGCCGCCTATATAAAAGCACAATTAGATTTTAACCCCGAAACAGGCATTATTTTAGGCACAGGTTTAGGTGGGTTGGTTAAATTAATGGAAGTGGAAAAAGAGATTTCGTATGACGAGATTCCTCATTTCCCTATTTCTACGGTAGAAAGCCACCACGGAAAGCTGCTGCTTGGTAAATTAAATGGCAAAAAAGTAGTGGTTATGCAAGGCAGGTTTCATTATTATGAAGGCTATACGCTAAAACAAGTTACATTTCCTGTACGGGTAATGAAGCTACTAGGTATAAAGCAACTTTTTGTTTCCAACGCAGCAGGTGGTTTAAATACCAATTACAAAATTGCAGATTTAATGATTTTAAACGACCATATTAATTTGCAACCCGACAACCCTTTAACAGGAGCAAATTACGATGAGTTAGGCCCTCGTTTCCCAGATATGAGCCAGCCTTACAATCACACACTAATAAAAAAGGGGCTTGAAGTTTCAAAATCAATGAACTACACGGTGCACCAAGGCGTATATGCCGTAGTACCTGGGCCAAATCTTGAAACGCCTGCCGAGTATAAATACCTAAGCATTATTGGTGCAGATGCAGTAGGCATGAGCACCGTACCCGAAGTAATTGTGGCTCGCCATATGAATATTCCTTGCTTTGCGGTTTCGGTAATAACCGACCTTTGTTACCCTGGAGCTATTGAAGAAGTGGAAATTAAAAAAATATTGGCAGCTGCGGCAAAAGCCGAACCCTATTTAACTGAGCTTATGAGTAAAATGTTGGACTCCTAATTTTATAAGCATGGATACTATAAACATCATCGACTTTATAATTGGCTTAACCCTCGTAAATGCCTTGCCTCATTTTATTTTAGGCATTTGGAAAAGGCGGTTACTAAGTGCCTTTGGTTATGGCAACCTACAAAATATACTTTATGGATTACTGAATTTTGTAATCTCCATCAGCTTATACCTTTATCAGTATGGGTTAGATCACTTGTTAGCTAATGGCATCTATTTAGGAGCTGTAACATTGGTTGTTATTTACTTTTTAACCAGCAGGGTACTTTTTAATATTTTTAATAAAAATCCGAATAAATAATAACCTGAGTTCGGGATAAGGGATGTCAACTATACACTTTCATTATAAAACATAAAAATTGCCTAGCACTAGCAGTCTGACTTGCTAGCACCAAGGCAATTTAAATCGAATAAACCCAATACTCGATATTGTCTTATTTATCTTAATTTATAAAGGAACGATAATATCTAACGCAAGCATACACTTATGCTGTAGTACACTTGAGCACAAACAAACGCTTGCGCTAGTAAATAAACGCATCATTCTTTAATCTACATTATCATGTAAAAATCTATTATTTCCTAAAATGTGGTTATCATCGTTTAAGTTGAATCGCGAAATATTCCGTTCCGATGAATGAGGCACATCATCAAGCTTTACTTTTCTACGCTCAAAGGCGGGCACATCAAATTTGATTCTATAATTTTCCTCTTTATTTATAAAATTATTACTTACCAATTTATCAATACGTTCTCTTCTTTTATGATCTAACACTTCTTTTCTATTAGAAGAAATTCTAATGTTTTCATCTGGACTAGGTGTACTAGCTCGCACAATCATTTCATCATCTTCTTCTCCCAAAAGATCATTCCCTCTTTCGTGGCTATCCTCATTCATATCAAATCTAAATCCTTTAGCAAACTCATCTTCTGCTGTTTGCACGTATGGGGGCTCATTTGTATCGGTTGGAGTGGAAGAAATAATTTCTGGTTCAGCCATCGGTTTTGGCTCACTTACCTCCTCGAACATCGTAACTTCTTTTTTAGAATCTAAATTAAACACTTTCCGTTTCGGCTCAATGTGTAATCCATTTTCAGAAGACTCCTCAAAACCTGTTGCAATAACTGTAACCCTAATATTATTACCCAAATCAGCATCAACTCCGTGGCCAAAAATTACATCAGCATCATCACCTGCCATTTCTTGAATATACTCTGTAATGATGGTTAGTTCATCCATTTGGAGCTCTGCTTGCTCACCAGAAATAATTGAAAGCAATATTTTTTGAGCCCCATGAATGTTTTTATTATTTAATAGTGGAGAGTTTAGTGCGCCTTCGGCAGCACGTAAAGCCCGGTCGTCCCCTTCCATGGTAGCAGAGCCCATTACCGCTGCGCCCGCTTCAAACATTACTGTACGCACATCTTGAAAATCGACATTTACATGCCCAGGAACGGTAATGATTTCTGCAATACCTTTTGCTCCCGTTGTTAGTACATTATCTGCTTTTGCAAACGCCTCACTTATAGCCAAATTACCATAAATTTCTCTTAGCTTATCATTGAGAATAACTAAAACAGTATCGCAGTTTTTGCGCAGTTCATCAATTCCAGCTTCTGCTTGTTTCATTTTCTTTTTGCCTTCAAAAACAAAAGGCGCAGTAACAATACCCACCGTAAGCACATCCATTTCTTTCGCTATTTTTGCAATTACGGGAGCGGCTCCTGTGCCTGTACCACCTCCCATACCAGCCGTAACAAATATCATTTTAGTATCGCTACCAATCATTTCACGGATATCATCCTTACTCTCAATAGCGGCATTTGCTCCTTTTTCAGGATTTGCTCCTGCGCCTAATCCTTCTGTTAGGTTAATACCTATTTGAAGCTTATTAGGAACAGGACTACTTTGTAAAGCTTGAGAATCGGTATTGCATACCACAAATTCTACGTCTTTAATTCCTTGGTTAAACATATGGTTTACGGCATTACTGCCACCACCTCCTACACCAATTACCTTTATAATGGATTTATGGTGTTTGGGAATTTCAAAATTGTACATGTTGTCAGACATAATGTTTAAATTTTGGTTTAATTTTTATTTAGTTATTATTTATTAGATTATTGGATTATTGGATTATTATTAATTAAACATCGTTAATTAATAATCCTTATCATTCATATCATCAATTAGTAATCCTTTGGTTTTAGCAATTATTTTATGCATAAATGAGGTAGCATTTGCAGTAGCACTATTTTTATCCACTTTAACCGAGCTCGAAAATTCTTCGTATGTATTTTGGCGATCATCAATATCCATAAAACCAGATAATACAAGCCCAATGGAGGTAGCATACATGGGCGATTTAATATCAGAGGTGCTTTTGCCCAAATGTTCATTTGGATGACCAATTCTAACATCTGCGCCTGTCATATATTCTACCAATTGCTTAACCGACTGTAATTGCGAACCTCCACCAGTTAACACAATGCCTCCAGCTAAATTACCCTCGTAGCCGCTATTAATAATTTCGGTGTGTACGTGCTCAATAATTTCTTCCATCCTAGCCTCAATAATATGTGCCAAGTTTTTTACTGATATTTCCTTAGGTGGGCGGTTGCGCAATCCAGGAATCGCAATAATTTCATTTGGGTTAGCTTGCTCTGCAATGGCAACACCAAATTTGGTTTTTAACGATTCTGCTTGATTATTCAATACCTGGCACCCTTGTTTAATATCAGAAGTAAGAATATTGCCCCCAAATGGAATTACTGCGGTATGACGTATAATTCCATCATAAAAAATGGCCACATCCGTAGTGCCTCCACCGATATCTACCAAGCAAACACCTGCTTCTTTTTCCTCATCGCTAAGCACCGACATGCTTGAAGCAATAGGCTCTAAAATGAGGTTATCTGTTTCTAAACCTGCTCTTTTTACGCATTTATTAATGTTATTTATGGCATTGGTTTGTGCGGTAATAATATGAAAATCTGCTTCTAACCTTACGCCAGACATTCCAACAGGCTCTTTAATACCATCTTCATAATCCACAATATAATCTTGTGGCATTACATGAATAATTTCGCTGCCAGGAGCCACTACGGTTCGATACTGCTCTTCGGTAAATTGAAGAACATCGCCAACCGTAATTTCATCGTCAGTATTTTTACGTGTGATACTATTATGCGTAACCATGCTCTTAATATGCTGGCCTGCAATACCCACATTTACAACTTTAATTTTAACCCCCGATTGATCCTCGGCTTCGGCAATGGCTTGCTCAATGGCTTTGGTTGTTTTATCAATATTGATAACTATACCACGAATAACACCATCGGATACGGCTTTGCCTGTACCAAGAATTTCAAGTTTTCCGTATTCGTTTTTACGGCCAACCATGGCACAAATTTTTGTAGTGCCGATGTCTAATCCAACTACTATTTTTTCTTTTTCCATATCGATTTATTTTGGGTTTATTCGCAAATAATTTGGTTATTGTATTTGAGGCTAACTTTGGTGTAAGAGTTCCATCCATTTCTAGGCAAGATTTGCTCATAAAACAACCTCAATTTTTTAAATTTATTTTCAATATTTTCTATTTTCCCAAACTCGATATACTGTTTGGTTACTTGTGGATAAAGAATTACTTCTCCATTATCCATTAATTTTATTTGAGCAATTTGAGCGGTTAGAAATGCATCCTCTCGGATAAATTGAATTAACTTATATAAGTTAGCATAATCGCCCTCTGCAATATTTACTTGCTCCGATAATTGCTTGGCTGCTTTTCCAGTAATAATGATACTCCGTTTGCTATATTTGGCAGATACAGGCAAAATTTGCCCGTCTTTACTTATATAAGCATCTGGCCCATTATAGCGAACGATTCTAGCCATTGGCATTCGTAAGCTAACTTGTACCATCATATTACCTGCATGATCTACATAAATTTCAGAATAAGTAATAAATGGCTCTGCTGCCAAACGTTGTTCTATTACCCTTAAATTTAACCCCCTCAAATAAGATCCTTCAATAATCTCCGTTCCGTTTAAGGTTATTAAGTCTATAATATCGTTGTCATCTACAAAATGATTTTCTAACTGGTTATCAATGGTTATTAATATTTTATTTACCACTTTACTCTTGTTTTCAACTGATTCGAACGCAATGAGTAATACACTAATTAACATTACAACAGCAACCCACGATATGGTTTTAATATGCTTACGCATGGAGTTGCTCTTTTTGTAATAATAACTTTATTTCTGGCACCACCTGATCGATATCGCCCGCACCTAAGGTGGCGAGCACTTCAAAATCGAGGGCTTTAAAATTTTGCATAAACGCTGTTATCGAAATTACTCTTTTATCATTCAACCTCATTTGGTTAAGAATTAATGCTGAATTAACCCCTTCAATTGGCTGCTCTCGTGCAGGGTAAATATCTAATAAAAACACTTGACTCGCTTGATCTAGCACTTTTGCAAACTCTGTAGAAAAATCGTTGGTTCTACTAAATAAATGAGGCTGAAAAACAATGGTTATTTTTTTAGTTGGATACAGTGCTTTTACCGATTTAATAAATGCCTTAATTTCTTCTGGATGATGCGCATAATCATCGATATACACTCGCTTATTAGATTTAAAAATAAATTCAAAACGCCTTTTAACTCCAAGGTAGGCTGCTATGCCTTCTTTTATTTTTTGATTAGATACGTTTAATAACAAAGCCGTTCTGATAGCTGCCAACGCGTTTTCTACATTATGAAACCCTGGCAAGGCAAGCTCTAGCCCTCTAATTTTCGTATATTCATCTACGTAATCAAATACAAAAACACCTTCTCCAATTTTTATATTTTCGGCTCTTATTAACCCTCCTTCTAATCCATATTCGCTTCCAAGTTCTAGCGCAAGCGATTCGTTTGCTTTCTGTGCAATAAGTAATTGCCCATTATCTTTTAATTTGCCTATAAATGCTTTAAAACTGCTTTTTAGTGCAGCAGCATTACCATAAATATCTAAATGATCGGCATCAGTAGAAGTTACCACAGCAATGTTAGGTGAAAGATGTAGGAACGAACGATCAAACTCGTCAGCTTCTATTACAGCAATGGCTTTATCCGTTTTACCAATTACCAAATTGGAATTAAAATTGGTAGCAATGCCCCCAATAAATGCGGTAATGTCAACCCCTGCAAAATGAAGTAAGTGAGCAATCATGGAAGAGGTAGTGGTTTTACCGTGGGTGCCTGCCACGGCAATGGTAAAATAATTACGACTTATATCACCCAATACTTCGGCACGTTTTTTAATGGCAAAACCTTTAGACTTAAAAAAAACAAGCTCCTTATGGTCGGCTGTAACTGCTGGTGTATAAACAACTAAGGTGTTTTCTTGGCTAGCTTCTATCGGAATATTATTAATATCCTCGTTATAATGAACTCGGATTCCTTCTTTTATAAGTTGAGTGGTTAAATCGGTAGCTGTTTTATCGTACCCTAAAACAATATAGCCAGTGGCATTGAACCAACGCGCAAGCGCACTCATACCGATGCCACCTACACCAATAAAATACACTATATCGTAGTTCAACTTTTTCACTTAATTAATAACATTATTTGGTTTAAAATAGATTCCGTTGCATTAGGCTTGCCCAACTTTACTATATTTTGTTCAAGCTCTTTACGTTTATTATTGTTTTCTAACAGCTCAAATACCTTATCCACCAAATCATTTACTGCATCGGCATCTTTTACAATTTCTGCTGCGTTTTTAGAAACCAAGGCCATGGCATTTTTGGTTTGATGATCTTCCGCTACATTAGGCGAAGGCACAAATACTACGGCTTTACCAACCACGCTTAGTTCTGAAATAGTGAGTGCCCCTGCTCTAGAAGCAACTACATCAGCCGCAGCATAAGCTTTGTCCATTTCTTTAATAAACTCCACTAATCGAATGTTTTTTAGGTCGAATGAAACAACTCTATCAAGCATTTCTTTATAGTAAAAACTACCCGTTTGCCAAATTACTTGATAGTTTGAAAGCAGCAATCGTTCGATGTTTTGTATAATGCTTTCGTTTAACGTACGAGCACCCAGGCTACCACCAATAACAAGAATGGTTTTTTTATCTGCTTCTAATTCAAAGTGAGCCAGTGCTTTCTTTTTATCTATCCCCAATTTAATATTGGGTCGAATTGGATTGCCTGTTAACTCTATTTTTTCTTTAGGAAAAAACTGCTCCATATTATCGTAGGCCACACAAATTTTACTCGCTCTTTTGGCTACTGCCTTATTTGCCAAACCTGCATACGAGTTTTGTTCTTGCAAAACAATAGGGATGCGTTTACGTGCTGCAGCCAATGTAATAGGGCTACTGGCATAACCCCCAAAGCCGATAACTATCTGTGGTTTAAACTTACGTAAAATACGAATAGACGACATGAAACTGAAGATTACTTTCAAGGGGAATAGAAAGTTCTCCAGCGCCAAGCGTCTTTGAAATCCTGATATATTTAAGCCAATAATATCGTATCCAGCTTCTACTACTTTAGTCATTTCCATACGCCCTTTAGCACCCACAAATAAAATTTTAGAAGCAGGATATTGCTCCTTTATTTTATCTGCTACTGCCAATGCAGGAAAAATATGACCTCCAGTGCCGCCACCGCTAAGTATTACTCGATATGATTTATTAGATTCGATAATTTTTATTTTTTAATTCTATAACTATTTATTTCTTTATTAGCAGGTTACTGCCTCCGCCCACCTGCCTAGTAGGGCATGGCAGGAATGGCTGTTAATTTGTTTCTGTTTTAAATTTTTCTACATTTTTAAATTGCCCTTTAGTTGGGGCTATTGTTGCATCAACTTCGCCCCTACTTACACTTAATATAATTCCTAGCGATACTCCTGTAAACAGTAAAGACGTACCGCCCATACTTAAAAAAGGCAAGGGCAAGCCAGTAATTGGCCCTAAACCAACCACAACTCCCATATTTACCATGGCTTGAATTACCAGTGCAAAGGATAATCCGGCTGAAAGCAATCCGCCAAATGCTCTTTCGCTATTGGCAACGGCTTTCATTCCTCTAAATAATAGGGCGAGGTATAATAAAACAATAATGGCTCCACCTAGCATTCCATACTCTTCAATTATAATGGCATAAACAAAATCAGAATAAGGATGGGGAAGAAAATCTTTTTGATCGCTTCTACCAGGACCTTTCCCAAAAATGCCTCCAGAAGCAATGGCAATACGAGCTTGTTCTGCTTGGTAAGGCAACCTTTCTTCGCTCAAAAAGGATTCAACCCTACTTTTAGCAGTAGCACCACGCTGCCCCACCGCAATAGCAAGCGAACCAGCGAGCACTCCTACTAACACCAATAAACTTAAATATTTAAGTGGCACCCTTCCTATAAACATTATCAACATTACAGTTGCAAACAGCATAATGGCTGTAGAAAGGTCTGCCATGGCAATGAGCCCGCAGATGGTGCCACTCCATACCAACATGGGGATAAGTGTCGTTTTAAAATCTTCAATATTTTGTTGCTTTTTGGCAAGCATGGCTGCTATACCCGCAATAAGCGAAAGCTTGGCTAAATCGGAAGGTTGAAATAGCTGATTGATTACTGGAATGGTAATCCAACGAGAGGCTTCATTTAGGTTGGTGCCTGCTAACCATGTATAAATCAAAAGAGGTATTGATAAAATCATTCCTGCCTTGGCTAAGGTTGAGTAATACCGGTAGTCGATGTTATGCGCCACCCACATGGCAAATAAGCTGAAGCCTATAAGCAGGGTATGTTTGATTAAATAATGCTCGGTACTTTCCATATTACGGTAGGCCAATGCCCCCGTAGAACTATACACCACAAATAAACTAATAACGCCAAGCATCACTGCAATAGCCCAAATAACGGGGTCTCCTTTTATGTTTTTATTAAGCCAATCTTTTACCTTATCCATCTATTTCAGATTTTAGTTGAAAAACAGCTTCTTTAAATAATTCGCCTCGTTGTGCATAATTTTCGAATAAATCGAAACTAGCACAGGCGGGCGAAAGCAGCACTGCCTCATTTTTATGAGCGTACTCAAATGCCATCCGAACGGCTTCTTTCACATCTTGTGTTTCAGCTATTTTTGGAATGATGGAACCAAAAAAGTTGATTATTTTTTTATTATCTAACCCAAGGCATACTATTGCCTTTACATTTTGTGCTACTAATGTTGCAATTTGGGTATAATCATTGCCTTTGTCTTGCCCACCAACAATCCAAACAATTCCATTAGCATAACTTTCTAAGGCGTAAAATACAGCCTCCACATTGGTAGCTTTGGTATCGTTTACAAAATCAACCCCTTTAATGGTGGCTATAAACTCCATTCGATTGGGGGCATTTTTAAAAGATGGAAGATGTGCTAATATATTGTCTTCTGTTAGACCAAAAATAAGCGCAGCATTAATTGCAAAAAGCATATTTAGTACATTATGCGCTCCTTTTAAAGGCCAATATTTTGATGGTATTTCAAATGCGCCATTTAACGTATAAACATACATGCCGTTTTCGTTTAAATAGCCCATCGATTGAATTCCGCCATTAAACCCAATATAAGTTCGTTGAGGCCAGTTTTCTAACTCTTCAGCTTTCTCCATCAGTTCCCTATCATCGCCATAATAAAGCAAGTGATCTTTATCGTCCATATTCTTGGCTATCTTCAACTTTGCCTCCGAATAAAGCTCAAAATCATTATTGTATCTATCTAAATGATCGGGGGTGATATTTAAAATAATACCAATTTTTGGTTTAAAGGAAACGATGCCCTCTAACTGAAAACTACTCATTTCTACTACATACACCTCTGCGGTATCTTTTATTACCTGCCTTGCTAAACTATGCCCTACATTACCTGCTAAGCCTGCATTAACCCCCGATGCCGTTAATAAATGATGAATTAATAATGTTGTAGTGGTTTTTCCGTTGGTGCCTGTAATGCCTATCATTGGCTTATCTGTAAACCGATAGGCAAATTCTAACTCATCAATAATTTCTATCCCTTGCTTTTGAGCCTGCTCAATAAATAAAATAGTATAAGCAATGCCAGGGCTTTTTATAATTAGCTCCGCATTATTTAGTAAATCAATGGAATGATTGTGCTCCTCAAACGAAATACCTTCCGTTATTAATTCTTGCTTAAAGTGCTCTTTAATGGCAGACGCATCAGACACAAATACATCATACCCCTTGCTTTTGGCAAGAAGGGCTGCTCCTGTTCCGCTTTCTCCGGCTCCTAGTATGATGATGCGTTTACTCATTATCTAATTTTAAGGGTAGCTAAGGTTAGTATGGCCAATAGTATGCCTATAATCCAAAACCGAGTAACAATTTTGGGCTCTGGAATTAGTTTTTTTTGGTAATGGTGATGCAAAGGCGACATGAGAAAAATTCTTCTGCCTTCGCCATATTTTTTCTTCGTGTATTTAAAGTAGCTAACTTGAGTAATTACGGATACTAATTCAATTAAATAAATGCCACATAGTATTGGAATAAGTAGCTCTTTACGAATAGCTAAGGCAAAAACTGCTACAATACCACCCAATGCTAAACTGCCTGTATCGCCCATAAATACTTGTGCTGGATAAGAATTATACCAAAGAAAACCTACGGTGGCACCTACTAATGCCGTACTAAATATAAGCAACTCTCCTGTATTGGGGATGTACATTATATTAAGGTATTGGCTAAAATCGACACGACCAGAGACATAGGCCAAAACACCTAATGTGCCTACAATAATGGCCGTTGTACCCGCGGCAAGCCCATCAATACCATCGGTAATATTAGCCCCATTTGATACTGCCGTAATAATAAACGTAGCAATTAACACATACACAATCCATGTATATTTATCATCAAATGGATTGAGCAAGCTATAATCGGCCTCGTTATGCTTAAAGAATGGCATGGTGGTTTTAGTGGATTTTACATCTTTATAAGCAAGTTTTTCCTTAGAGGTTACCAACTCTGTTGATGCCGATTGTTCAAATTCTCTCACCACCACATCGTCATTAAAATAAAGTGTAAGACCCACAATTAATCCTAATCCTACTTGCCCTATAATTTTAAATTTACCGCTTAACCCTTCTTTGTTTTTCTTAAATACTTTGATATAGTCATCTATAAACCCTACGGCTCCCATCCAAATTGTGGTAACTAATAATAAGATGATATATACATTATCCAGGCGTGCAAAGAGCAATGTTGGCAACACAATGGAAAGGATAATGATAAGCCCACCCATGGTAGGGGTGCCTTTTTTCTCCATTTGGCCTTCGAGGCCAAGGTCTCTGATGGACTCCCCTACTTGTAATTTTTGAAGTACTCTAATAAGGTATTTGCCAAAAATTACGGAGATAAGAATGGACAAAATAACCGCCATACCTGCCCGAAAGGATATGTATTGAAACAACCCTGAACCTGCAAAGTCGAATTTAGAATGTAGCAACTGAAATAAATGATATAACATATTAATTTTCCATCATATTTAACATTTCACTTAGCACTTTTCGGTCATCAAAAGGCAATTTATTGCCGTTAATTTCTTGGTAATCTTCGTGGCCTTTACCTGCCACCAAAATAATATCTTTAGGTAAAGCCAATAAACAAGCGGTTTTAATTGCTTCTTCTCTATTTACTAAGGCCACCACTTTGCGCTTATTACTTGCGCCTACCCCTTGTTTCATCTCCTCGATGATGGTATTTGGGTCTTCGCTCCTTGGGTTATCTGAGGTAAAAATTACTTTATCGCTCATTTCTGAAGCAATAGAGCCCATCAAGGGTCGTTTGTCTTTATCGCGATCTCCGCCACAACCAATTACCGTTATCACATTTTCATTTCCTGTTCTTAACTCAGCAATGGTTTCAAGCACATTTTTAAGCGCATCGGGGGTGTGTGCATAATCAACTAATGCGGTAACATTAACTCTATTGGGCACCACTTCCATTCTGCCAGGCACTGGATTAATATTAGATAAAACAGTAAGTACCTCCTCTGGCTGTTCGCCCATTAATACGGCTGCACCATATACTGATAATAAATTATAGGCGTTAAAATCTCCAAATAATTTAAACCAAATAGATTTATAATCAATGTTCATTTCTAAACCATTGATGCTGTTAGAAATAATCTTTCCTTTAAACTCGCTTGCACTTTTTAAGGAGTAACTACTTTTGCTCGCCTTGGTGTTTTGCAACATTACTCTGCCTCGTTTATCATCCATGTTTACCAAAGCAAAAGCCGTTTTTGGCAACCCATCAAATAATAATTTTTTAGCGGCTATGTAGGCATCAAATGTTTTATGATAATCGAGATGATCGTGCGAAATATTGGTAAATAAAGCACCTGAGTATTCAAACCCAGCTACTCTTTTTTGATCTAGCGCGTGGGAGCTAACCTCCATAAAACAATGCGTACAGCCTTGTTTTAACATTTCAGATAAGTTTTTATTTAGTTGAAGTGCATCGCCTGTGGTATGAGTTGCTTTTAAAATAGTTTCTCCAATTCTATTTTCAATAGTAGATAGTAAGCCAGATTTATATCCTAATTGGGTAAACAACTGAAATAATAAAGTAGCAACGGTGGTTTTTCCATTAGTGCCTGTTACGCCAATCAGTTTTAATTTTTTAGAAGGGTTGTTATAAAAATTAGCCGCCATAATACTTAACGCTTCGGCACTATTTTTTACTTCAATATAAGTAATATGCTCCTCTAGTATTTCTGGTAATACCTCGCATACAATAACCGCAGCTCCCTGCTCAATTGTTTTGCTAATAAAATCATGCCCATCAACCTTGGTTCCTTTTACGGCAATAAAAGCATCATTTTTACCTACCTTACGAGAATCGAAACAAAGGCTATTGAAATCAATATCGGTTGAACCCGACACCGCCTTGAGCGAAACATTATACAATATGTTATTTAACTTATTCATTAACCTAGTTCAATATTAATAATGTCGCCTCTATTAACTCTTTTGCCCGCAATGATAGATTGGTTTTTCACGCGCCCTTCACCCGAAATATTTACTCTAAATCCATTCGATTCTAGTACGTAGAGGGCATCACGTAATGTCATCCCAACCACATTAGGTGTAAGCCCTGGTTGCACCTCATTTTTTTTCCAATCAATAGCGTTATCTTTAATTCTTGCTTTTACCCATTCCGCATCATCTGCCACATGATTGGATACGCCTATTTTATTGCAAATAGTTACTAAATCTGACTGATAGCCTGCTTGAATTACTGGAAAAACGCCATATTCTCGATCAAAATCTTTTGCTAACTCCGTATGCATATCTATATTTTTTGCATACACATGATCGGCAATTTCTTTAAAAACTGGAGCCGCTACATTGCTTCCATATTGGTAAACCCCTCTTGGGTTTTCAATAACAACAATAATGCTATATTGAGGAGCATCGGCAGGAAAATAGCCTGCAAATGAGGTCATATACTGTTTTTGATATTTCCCATTTTTTAAGGTTTGAGCAGTACCTGTTTTACCAGCAATTTTATAATCGGCATCGCTTATATTATTAGCGGTTCCGTTTTCGACCACACCTTCTAATAAAATTTTTATTTGTGCCAAGGTTTCATCTGAACATATTTTTTTATTTATTACGGTGGTTTTAAACACCTTTACTTCCTTTTCGGCCTTTGTTATTTTTTTAATTATCATTGGCTTTACCATTACGCCATTATTTGCTACGGCATTAAACATGGTTAGGGTATGCAATGGGGTAAGTTCGAGCCCATAGCCGTGTGCCATCCAAGGCAAGGTAATTCCACTCCACTCTTCTGGCTTTTTTACTTTGGGTACTCCCTCGCCTACCATTTGAAAACCCATGGGTCGTGTGAGTCCATAATCAACTAGGTGGTCATAAAATTTTTGCGGTTTTAAGCCGTAGTGCTTATTGGCCAACTTAGCCATGGCAATATTAGAAGATTGCTCAAAGGCCTCTTTTATGGTAATGGTTCCATAGCCACCTTCTTTATGATCTTTTATAGATTGTTCGTAGAATTGCTCACTGCCGTTTCCTGTTGCAATGGAATCGGTTAATTTAAGGTTCGTGTCTTCGAGCAAGGCTAGCATAGTAACTAGCTTAAAAGTGGATCCGGGTTCTCTTAACCCATGGCTACCTACGGCATAATTATATCGCTCCGAGTATGTGCCGTTTTTGTTTTTGCTAAGATTTGCAATGGCTTTAATATGGCCAGTTGCTACTTCCATTACCACCACGGTTCCATAATCGGCTCTGTGCTTACCTAGGGATTGCAGTAAAAAAGACTCCGTAACATCTTGCAAGTTAATGTCTATGGTGGTTTCTAAGTCGTAACCATCTATGGGTCGCACTTCAGATGCATCTGGTATTGGACGCCACTTGCCCCCTACTGTTTTACGATAAAGAGCTTTGCCATTCATTCCTGCAAGGTCTTTATTAAATGAGTATTCTAACCCAGCACCTCTGCCGTTTTCATTTATAAAACCAATAGATCGTTGACCAAGGTAGCCAAATGGTTTAAATCGCTTATCAACTTTGGTAAAAAGAGCACCTCCGTCCATTCTTCCTGCTCGAAAAATAGGCCAGTTTTCCATTTCTTTTTTCTCTTGATAATCAATTAATTTTCGATTGAGCAATACATATCTTCTGCCCGAATTACGGGCATCCAAAATGCGTTGCTTATAGATTGATTTTGAGTTATCTCCATAAAATTTTGAAAGCAGAAGAGCCAAAGAATCAAGCCCATCATCCATCATTTGCTTAGTGGCTCTTGAAGGATCTAACGCTAGTTTATAAAAAGGAATTGAGGTAGCCAATAAACTTCCATTATCAGAAATAATATTGCCACGAGTAGCGGGAATGCCGCGGTATTCTAACCCTATTTCAGCCGCTAATGATTTCCATTTATCTCCTTCTAAAAATTGAATAACACCAATTTTATAAATAATAACACCCCCAAATACGAGCATGGGCAAAAAAGCTAGACGCACTCTGAGCAATATGGAATTTTTTATGTTCACTCCGCTGGCATTTTTAGTTTATAAGGAGGGTCGATGCTTTCGACCAAGCCTAAAGGCTTTACTTTTTTTTGTACTTCGGATTGCAAACGCGAATACATATATTGCGCTTTTAGGGTCGTATAATGAGCTCTTAAATCTTCAACTTCAATTTCTAGCTTGTTAATATTACGTGCGTTTTTATCGGCATAGTGATTATATCCAATATAAAATATGATGAGTAAAATGGTAAAAAGTACGTTTGGCAAATATTTTAATGGCAATCCATTTTCAAAAAATCGATCTACGCGAACAAGCCTCTCCATAAATGAAAAGAGGTTTCTTTTACTCCCTTGCGATTTTTTAAATGTATTCTTTGCCAATTTTTAGTTAATTATAATTTTTCTGCTATCCTTAATTTGGCACTTCGTGCTCTATTGTTTAATTTAATTTCTTCGTTAGAAGCCACTACTGGTTTTCGAGTTACTGGATTTAAAGGCCTTATCATATTGCCATAAAAATCTTTCTCAACTTCTCCCTTAATCTTTCCTTTTGAAAAATAATTTTTAACGGGTCTATCTTCTAATGAATGATAGCTCATTACTACGAACCGCCCTCCAGGTGTTAATACCTCTGTTGCCTGTTTAATCATTTCTTCCAGAGCACCCATTTCATCGTTTACCACTATGCGTAATGCCTGAAAAACCTGAGCAAAGTATTTAAACTGCCGGCCTGGCTTTGCATATTTTTCCAAAATAGATGTTAGCTCCTCTACCGACTCAATTCTACCTTTTACTCTTTCCGCAATAATAGCAGCAGCTAATGTTTTTGCATTCCGAACTTCTCCATACCTGCTTAATAGGTCAACTAGCTCTTTTTCTGAATATTCGTTTATTATTTCAGCAGCCGTTAAATCACTGTTTTGATCCATTCGCATATCCAATGTGGCATTAAAACGAGTAGAAAAACCACGTTCGGGCACGTTAATTTGATGGGAAGAAATACCTAAATCGGCAAGAATACCATCGACTTGTTTTACACCATATAATCTCAAGTATTTTTTTAGATGCCTAAAGTTGGCATGCACAAACTCAAACTGATTGTTGTCGATTAATTCAGATTGCTCCTTTGCATCATCATCCTGATCAAAACCATATAACTTACCGTTTGTAAGATGCTTTAGTATTTCGTTGCTATGGCCACCACCACCAAAGGTTAGATCCACATAAATACCGTTTGGTTTTATCGCCAAACCATTGATGCACTCTTGGAGCATTACGGGCTGGTGATATTCGTTTGTAGGATTACTCACTTTTAGATAGATGCTTCTGCGCAAGTTTGGCCATTTCTTCTGGATCCTGAATTAAGTATTTTTGATATACTTCTGGATCCCAAATTTCCATTTTGCTGCCCATACCAATAATCACTACCTCTTTATTGAGTTTTGCATATTGGATCATCATCTTAGGTATTAGAAAACGTCCTGCACCATCTAACTCAACGGTGGCACTGCCTCTGAAAAAATTTCGTTGAAGCTTTCGTACTTCAGGGTCAAATTCGTTCAATCCAGCAATTTTTGAGTAAACTTTTTTATATTCACTCAAGGGATATAGCTCTAAACAGGGTTCGAGCCCTAGTTTAATGTATAATTCTGTGGAAGAAGATTCAGGCAAAGCGGTTTTCATCCGCGAAGGGAGCACTAATCTGCCCTTTGCATCGAGTTTACCTGTATATTCGCTTGTAAAAAAAGCCATCTTATTTCCCCTTGAAAGCTTGATGTCCAATCTGAGTGATTTATGAGAGCGATAAACACCAGCTCTTTGAGTTAAAAAGGTCTTCAAAAATACTCGCAACACCCACAGGGTATTGCTGTGTTTTTATAAACTTTTTATTCTCAAATACTTAGCACTCCTCATCTTCCTTAACTCATTCAGTTTAGACCGTTAATTAAACAAACTTGTAAAAAATAAATGACACAACCAACCATTTTATGACACAATCTCCCACTTTT
>CAZGDC010000038.1:0-17047 GCA_964524405.1 uncultured Roseivirgaceae bacterium | reverse complement strand
AAAGCGGAAAGAACAAAACTTGGGCTGACAGTTTACACTTAACTTAACACTAGAAGTAGCTCCGAGAAGAATGCGTTCGGGGCTACTTCTAACTTTAGTTCGTAGTAAGAAAACTTTAATTAATAATGCACCTATTTCCCCCAAGATGCTTTTGAGATAAAAACAATTTTTTTTACTAATCAAGTCTCCTTATTTTTAGCAAAAATTAATTTTAGGGTGAATAATGCGGGTTAACATTAAAATGGTATAATAATATTTTTTGATATGATAACAGTAACCGAAATAGATAAAATAATACTCGATTCAGTAAAAATCACTGACAAGGAAGAAGTACGTTTTTCGGATTGCCTTGGTCGTGTTTTAGCTGAAAACATTATTGCCGATAGAGACTTCCCTCCTTTTGACCGTGTAATGATGGATGGGATAGCCATCCGCTATACTGATTGGCAAGCAGGTAAGCGTAAATTTAACGTACAAGAACTATTGCCTGCTGGTTCGCCCGCTGTTACTTTACAAGAGTCTGGAAGTTGTATTGAAATAATGACAGGTGCTGTTTGCCCATCGCACGCTGATACCATTATAAAATACGAACATATCTCTATTGATAACAACGTAGCCACCGTAGAAGAAGGCCATGAAATAAGTCCGAATCAACACGTGCACCCTCAAGCATCTGATCGAAAAAAAGCAGCTATACTTATTAAAAAAGGCAAGCAAATAACCGCAGCTGAAATTGGCATTTTAGCCACTGTGGGTAAAAGCAACGTATGGGTGCAGCAAAGAATGACAATTGCCATTGTTGCCACAGGTGATGAACTAGTAGAGATTACTGAAATCCCTTTAGCTCACCAAATTAGAAAATCGAATGTGTATAATTTACAAGCGCATTTAACATCAAAAGGTTTTAATAGCCATGTTTCCCATAGTATAGATGATAAGAAAAAGCTTCGAAAAACACTAGATAAAATACTAAAAGAGCATCAAGTAGTGATTTTAAGTGGCGGCATATCCAAAGGAAAATTAGACTATGTGCCCGAAATATTAATCGAACTCGGAGTGGAACAACTTTTCCATTTTGTAGCGCAACGCCCAGGCAAACCCTTTTGGTTTGGCACCTATAAAAAAGGTACAGTGTTTGCCTTACCCGGCAATCCAAATTCAACTTTCGTTGGATTAACTCGTTATGTGCTCCCGTTTTTACTTCGCAGCGAAGGGATTGAGCCAAGACGAATTAAGGCGAAGCTATCGAAAGATTTTTCGTTTAAACCTAACCTAACCTACTTTTTGCAAGTACAGCTTGCCTATAACCAAAAAGGAGAATTTATGGCTACTCCATTACCAGGCCATGGCTCGGGCGATTTAGCCAACTTGGTAGATGCCGATGGATTTTTAGAATTGCCTATGAAAAAAACTGATTTTAAGAAGGGGGAAGTATTCGATTGTTATCCGTATAGATACTAGACGCAAGACAAAAGATATTAGATTACTCAATTAACTCAACCTATTCCGGTAATAATCGAAAACTCATACGGTGATAAGGCGTTACTCCTAATTTCCGAATACCTTCTCTATGTGCTTTTGTGGGGTAGCCCATATTCTTAGTCCACCCATAGCCAGGGTACTCCTTATCCAATTTTAGCATAAATTCATCTCTGTATGTTTTTGCTAATATGGAAGCCGCTGCTATCGACATATATTTACCATCTCCTTTAATGATGCATTCGTGCTTTATTCCTTCGTAAGGCTTAAAACGGTTACCATCAATAAGCAATAATTCAGGCTTTTTCTTAAGTTGATCTACTGCTCTATGCATAGCCAAAAACGAAGCGTTCAAAATATTGATTTTATCAATTTCTTTATGATCTACAAATGCTACAGCATAGGCCAAGGCCTCTTTTTCTATTTCAATTCGTAGCTGATCTCTTTTTTTTGAGGTCAGTTTTTTTGAATCGTTAAGCAGCTCATTAGAATAGCCCTTTGGCAGTATAACTGCAGCTGCTACTACAGGGCCTGCCAAACAACCACGGCCTGCTTCATCGCAACCAGCTTCTTGTAGTTTATTGGTAAAACTTAATGCTAACATATTTTTGCTAAATTACATTTTTTTGTACCCTTGGCTAGATTCAAATACTTATTTTTGGCAGCCTATAAAAAAATAGATTCCTCCGATAGCTATCGGAGGAATGACCTCATATTTTATCAATGACCATAAAAGACCACCTTAGAACCAATGTAAACCTTGCCGTGCCCGTAATGGCAAGCCAGCTTGGCCAAGTTATGGTAGGTGTTGCTGATAATATGATGGTAGGGCAGGTAGGCTATATACCATTAGCGGGGGCTTCTCTCGGTAATGCCATTTTTTTCTTTTTTATGGTATTTGGTTTAGGCGTATCGTTTGCCATAACACCATTGGTTGGGTTTGCACACGGGCAAGGCCACAAAAAAGAGAGTGGACAGATATTGCGCCATGGCCTTATAATTAACACCATTCTTGGCGTTCTTCTATTTGCAATTGTTATGATAGCTGCCAACTATCTTCATCTTTTAGGACAAGAACAAGCAGTAGTAGAGCAAGCCACACCTTATATGTTCGTAATAGGTTTCTCCATGATTCCATTTCTGGTATTTCAATCGTTTAGGCAATTTAGTGAAGGGCTTTCAATGACAAAAATACCTATGATTGTATCTATTAGTATGAACATACTAAACATCATTCTAAACTATATATTGATTTATGGCAAATTTGGCGCACCTGAACTTGGTTTACTAGGCGCGGGCATTGCCACCTTAATTTCAAGAATAATGATGGCCATTGCGATGGTTTTATATGTACTAAATCATCATTCTTATAAACCCTTTATAACTAGCTTTGGGATTAGAAACCTAGATTTTAAACTAATAAAAGACCTTTTAAGCATTGGCATTCCTGCAGGTTTGCAATTTGTATTTGAAGTAGGCGCTTTTAGTATGGCGGCTCTCATGATGGGATGGATTGGAGCACCCACACAAGCAGCGCATCAAATTGCTATTAATATGGCCTCCATCTCTTATATGACGGTTTCTGGTCTTGGAGCTGCGGCTGCCATACGAGTGGGCAATCAATTAGGTAAAAAGCAGTACAAAACAATGAAGAATGCGGCCCTCACATTAATAGCTATGGGAACGGCATTAATGATCGTTTTTGCAGGGATATTTATTCTGCTCAAAGATAAACTTCCGCTCTTATACAATGATCAGCCAGAAGTAGTGAGCATTGCTGCTGGCTTGCTAATAATAGCCGCATTATTTCAATTGAGTGATGGCGTACAAGTAATTTCATTAGGGGCTTTAAGAGGAATGAAAGATGTAAAAATTCCTACTTTAATTACCTTTTTAGCGTATTGGGTTATTGCGCTACCTCTTGGATATGTACTGGCTTTTAATTATGGTTACGGAGCCAATGGTATTTGGTTTGGGCTATTTTTAGGGCTAACCATTGCTGGGGTTTGGGTATTTTTAAGATTTCTTAAATTAGCTAATAAACAAATTGCGATAGAACCTATTTAGGTTGTATAATATCCTATGAATTTCTTAATAAGACAAAATCATCTTATTAAGAAATTTATTGCAAAAAAAATCACACCTTTGCATCAATCTCAAGGCATTTTTTTAGCAAAACAGCATAGTGTTTATATAAAATAGCCTCTATTTTAACTATTAACAATGAATTATAACAAACTGCAAATTGGAATACTTACTCTTTCTGTTTTAATAAATGGGTTACTTGTTTATTTATTCCTTTTAAAAGGAGAAACAACTACCTCCACAGATAATCGTATTGCCCTTACATTAAATGAAAGCAATCGAGAATTTGTAATGGCAGAAATGCGTGAATTTTTAGAAAGTGTACAACAAATTAACGAAGGCATTCTAAAAGAAGACCCTACCTTAATAATTGCAGCTGGCAAAAAATCAGGCGGCTCAGTAATTGCACATGCTCCTCAGGGATTAATGAAAAGCCTACCCATTGGATTTAAAAAAATGGGGTTTGCCACCCACGCTATTTTCGATGAATTTACGCATATAGACACTAAAAATTTCGACTCAAAACAAGCACAAACTAAGCTTAATAAACTTTTAAATAATTGCATAGCTTGTCATAAAGGCTATAAAATTAATCTTAAGGTTAGCCCTCACAAATAATGTTAATTACCTGTTTTTTCTACTCTAATGAATACTTTTTTACCAACTGTTAAACAGTTACCACAAAGCCATCCTGTTAACGTTTATTATCAAGAAAGCAGATTAATTCAAGACTTATACCATTTAAGTTTTGAGATGTCGTAGTAATTAGATTGAACTACTTTTCTCAATATCGAGGCTAAATCTCCTTGAAGGACATCTTTAATTATTCATGTCATTCTATTACCTTAAATCCCTCTTCTTGCTTAATTAGCATATCAATTACATTAGGAATATCCAGTACATCAATTTTTTTTAAGAGTATTTTTTTGTCTTTATCGAGTATATACACCGTGGGGGTAGAGCGTATATCGTAAAAATATCTTACGTATGTTTTGCTTTCTAAATCGGCTAGGTTTATCCATCCTAAATCGTTGGTTTTAATAAATTTCTTCCACTCTTGCTCATCGGTAGTAGTACAAATGGCTAGTATTTCTACTCCTTTAGTTACTAATGCTGGATAGGCATCGTATAGCACAGGGGTTTTCTTTTTACAATGGCCGCAATCGGGAGCATAAAAATAGAGTACTGTAAATTTTGCCTCAATGTCTTTTAGGTTAACTTCATTACCAAGGGTATCCCACATAATAAGGGATGGAGCATCGTTACCTAAAAAATTGGGCTTAATCATCGCCACTCTATTTTTTAGTTTATCAAGGGTTTCTTGATCTGCCCATGCATCGGCTTTACCCGTTAGGTAATATTTTTCAATAAGATGCACAAATACCTTATCAAAGTCAATCACCTTAGATGATTCATACTTGTTTACCAATGTAATTAGCAAGTACCTAAAAGCTTCTTTATTGGCAGCTGATTTTGCAATAAGTAAATCAATTTCTTTAATTACAGAGTCGCTTTGTTGGATAATTACATTATCAAGGAAGTCTTTTATTTTTGCATCTAGTAAGGGGGTGCGCAATAGCCCTGGGTCGGCAATATCAATACCATTCCAGAAATGGTTTTTATAATACTCGTACCTATATAATTGAGGATTTTTAATCCCTTCAGGTGTTTCGGGCACTTTAGGCGATTGCATTAACGTTATTAATCGGGCAAAGTAAGTGCCTGCATATTTTTGTTTTAACTCATTTTGATAAGCTTCTACTTGGATATTAAGTTCGTTTAATTGTGCTTTTATTGCCTCCTTTTTATCATCGTTTTTAGCACTATCATATTCGATTTTAAGCGTTATGTTTTTTGCTTTCATTTCACTGGTAAAACGTTGTAGGTTGTAAAAACCTTCATTAATTTCACTGTTTTTTACCTTCATCGTATTGGTAAAATCAGGCGCAGTAGCTTCTAGGCTAAATGTTTGATTTTCAACCAAAAATTCAAAATAATTAGTTGGCGTATAGTAAAAATAAATTCCATCTTCTAGCGGTTTATTGCCTGTAAAAATGGCTTTTCCATGTACCACTTTTACGGTATCATCTAAATAGCGTTGAGTTGCAAAGTGGTGCCCCAAGTAGGCAATTGTATCGGTAGAGTTATGCACGGTGGTTTCAATTCTATAGCCTTGCGCAAGTAGTAGCGATGGAACGAGAAGCAGAAAGAAAAATAAAGTAACCGCCATTCCTGCGATATAGGGTATAAAAATTCTATGTAATTTTGAAAAATTCATGATTTGTTTAAATAAAATACCCCGAGGCAGAGCCATCGAAGTATTAGTTGGCGTTTGCTTTGCAAACAATCTTTTTTCCGACCCAAAGGATCGGGGTATTAAACCAAATGGGCTATCGCCCTGCGATTAAAAAAAACCGTTACTTTTTTCGGCCGCTTTTTCGGTTAGTTGATGTGCGGTTTCTTTGCCTAAGTATTTATCTATCGCTCCGTGTGCTAAGTAAAGCACTGGGGTTAATATAATGGCTACTGTAAATTTATATATATAGTTAATAATGCCTACGGCAATTATAAGCTTTATATCCCACCGTGGGTTGCCTAATATGTAAAAAGCTATAAATAGCACCACAAAGCTATCAACCAATTGCGATACTAAGGTAGAGCCTGTTGCTCTTAGCCAAATTTTTCGCTCGCCTGTAATACGTCTAAGTTTTTGAAAAATATACACATCTAATAATTGCCCCATAAGAAATGCTACTAAAGAACCAATAATTATGCCTAACCCTTGCCTAAATATTTTAGTATAAGCAAAATCAATATTAAACGGGTTACCAAGAGGGTCAGTTTTATTAATATCAATCCAAAAAGTAGCAGGAGGCAATGACGTAACTACGGTAATAACTAAAAAAACATAGACGATAAGGGCAACTGTTAAATAGGTAATTTTTTTAACACCTTCTTTTCCAAAATATTCATTTATAATATCGGTAGTAATAAATACAACAGGCCAAATAATGGCTCCGGCTGTTAAGTTAAAATCAAGCAAAAAATCTTTAAATAAAGGAAGCTGAGCAGGTAATAACCCAAGAGCCGCTTCGCCCGAAAATATTTTTACACCAATAAGCTGAGCCACTACTGCATTGGTAATAAAGATACCTGCCAGAGCAAGAAATAAAGTTGTTTTCTTTTGATTAAGTGATGCTTGATGCTTCATTACTTATTGTCATCCGAGTAAAACAAGGGTCATTTATATTATTAAAAAAATGATGTTTGAAGTTTACGACAGCTCCAACATTGCGGGTAAAAGTAAAAACTTATCAGGACAATTAGTGTTAAGTTAAGCAGAAAAGCCCCAACCAAAGGCTGAGGCTTTTCTATTTGGTTAATTAATTGAATCTAAACCGACTGATTCACATCAAAGCTTTCGAGATAATCTGCTACTCTGCGTACCATTTTACCTCCTAATGCGCCATCAACAACCCTATGGTCATACGAGTGCGATAAAAACATTTTATGCCGAATACCAATCATATCGCCTTCGGCTGTTTCTACCACTGCAGGTTTTTTAACGATAGCACCTAAGGCCATAATGGCCACTTGAGGCTGCATAATAATGGGTGTACCCATCACGTTGCCAAATGAACCCACATTTGAAATGGTATAGGTTCCTCCATCTAAATCATCGGGAGTGAGTTTGTTTTCCCTCGCCCTACGCGCTAAATCATTTACTTTTTTTGCTAATCCTGCTAAATTATATTGATCTGCATTATGCACCACAGGTACAATTAAGTTGCCTGAAGGTAAGGCAACTGCTAACCCAATGTTGATGTTTTTCTTTTTAATAATGTTATTGCCATCTACCGATACATTTACCATCGGAAAATCTTTGATGGCTTTTACTACGGCTTCCATAATAATTGGAGTGAACGTCATTTTTTCGCCTTCGCGAGCTTCAAAGTCTTTCTTAATTTTATTTCTCCAATTTACAATACCTGTCATATCGGCTTCTACAAATGATGTTACATGTGGCGAAATACGTTTTGAATCTATCATTCTGCCTGCAATCATTTTGCGCATACGATCCATCTCTATAATTTCATCACCCGCACTAACCGAAACAGGTTGTGGTTTAGGTGCGGCACTCGGTGCAACTACAGCAGGGGTTGTGGCTACTGAAACAGGTGTACTTGGTATAAGTATAGCTTTATTGCTATTACCACGAGTTGAAATGTAGGACAACATATCTTTTTTGGTTACTCTACTTTCTTTTCCAGTACCAGGTATTCGCTCTAATTCAACCATATTAATGGCTTCTTCTTTGGCAATATTCATTACTAAAGGCGAATAGAAGCGACCTGAAACAGGTTTTTCTAAAGGAGCAGCTACCGTAGCGGTGGCCTCTATAACAACGGCTTGATTTGCTTGAGCTTTTACAGGTTCAATTTTAGCCATTGGTATAGCTTCAGGTGCATCATCATTACTAGTAGTAGTAATGATGGCAATGGGCGCCCCAACAGGCACCACGTCTCCATCTTGCGCTAATATTTGTGTAAGTACACCTTCGTGGGTTGAAGGCACTTCAGTATCTACTTTGTCCGTAGCTACTTCGAGTATAGATTCATCTTGTTCAATGGTATCTCCTTCACTTTTAAGCCATGTAAGCACGGTAGCTTCCATAATACTTTCGCCCATTTTTGGCATTAATAACTCTACTGACGCCATACTATTACTTGGTTAATTTTATGTTCTACTATTAATTCCTATTATTCTATTGATTTTTATACCCAATTAAGAATAATCTTCCATTGAAGCTAAAAATTGCCGAAAAAAGCTTTTTTTAGCTATTAAAGGCATTTTTCTAATCCTTGCAAATTTACTATAATCAAGGTATAACTCAAGATTTTTGCACGAAAGTTTGCCAAGCAAAGCCCAATGCTGATTTGGAGGAGGCTTCTATGTTAAGCATTCTGTCCTTTGCCAATGATACTAATTTTGTGTGCGTTTCAGTAGGCGTTGCCAAGGCAATCCAAACGGTTCCTACAGGTAATTTATCAGTTCCTCCATCGGGGCCAGCTATGCCGCTAGTAGATATGGCATACGTAGTGTTGAACTTTGCTCTTGCGCCTTCGGCCATTTCTATAACCGTTTGCTCGCTCACGGCTCCATATTTATCCAAGGTTAATTTATTTACACCCAATGCTTCTTGCTTTATTTCGTTGGTGTATGAAATTATGCTTCCTTTAAAATAGGCTGAACTACCTGGGATGGAAGTAATTAAATGTGCTAGGTACCCACCCGTGCAGCTCTCTGCGGTGGCAATGGTTTTGTTTTTTGAGGCAAGCCATTTGCCTACTATCAATTCAATACTGTCTGAATCATATCCATAGATAAATTTATCAGCATATATTTTTAGTTTTTCAATTTGCACCTCTACTTCTTTTGTGAGATTTTCAAGGTTTTTGCCAGCGGTGGTTAATCTTAATTTTACTTCTCGCAAGCTGGGCAGGTAAGCTAAACTTATAGAAGATGGAAGTGCATCCGCCCAAGGTTTAATTTTATCTGCCAACCATGACTCGCCTATGCCAATAGTTCTAATCACTTTATGGTAGATAAAAGGTAATTCGAATTGATTTTTAAGCATAGGAAGTACAGCATTAGTCATTAAGCCTTTCATTTCGTATGGCACACCTGGCATCGAAACAAATACGGTGTTGTTTTCAAAAAACCACATTCCGGGAGCTGTACCTAGCTCATTTTTCAGCATTCTGCAATTGGCAGGCAGGTGGGCTTGCAATTTATTTATGGGGGTAAGCTCAAATTTAAACTGTGCAAAGAGGGCCGTAATATGTGTTAGAGCCTCTTGATTTAATTGGGTTTTAACTCCAAAATATTCGGCTAAACAAGGCTTGGTTAAATCGTCTTCGGTAGGGCCTAGTCCTCCTGTAATGAGTATAATGTCTGCTTTTTCTTCCGAGTACTTGAGTGTTGCTAAAATAGTTTCTTTCACATCACCAATAGTAAGCCGTTGTGTAACCTTTACACCAATAGTATCGAGTTGTTGGCTCATCCATTGGGCATTGGTATCGCTTATTTGGCCGTAAAGTATTTCATCGCCAATGGTAATTATATGGGCTGTTGTGTGCATACAATTTGATTTAAGAATCAAACAAATACCAAAATTTTAAAACGATTTTAAATATTATGAAATATTAGATTTGTCAGGCTCAAAAAAGTGGTTAAATGTTAGTTTTAAACTTAGCTTTAAGAAGTATCGTACTTTCTATTAATGATTATGTTTTTTAATTACTTGCTTTTGTTCGTGGCTGCAAATTACAGAGCTGGCAATTTTTCCTGTTCCTAAACAAACACTACAAATGCCTGTTAAAATATGTTCGCCATGGCAAATAGTACAGATAATATAGGCTTTCCCTTCACAAACACCGCACTCTTTGTACTGCTTGCCACTAAAGGAATTGAACGTAATATAAACGCCTTCGCCCAAGCACTTAGGACATACGGTTTTCCCACTTCCTTTACAGTTATAACAGGTTTCGGTGGTGGTTCCCTCCTGTTCACAATTATAGCAAGTTACATAACGGTAGCCACTTAAATTACAGTAATTGCAATTTTTTATCTTGTTGAATTCAGCGTTTAGTAATTCTTTTAATTCAATAGCTTTTTCGTAATAATTACCTCCCTGCCCTGCTAATCCTAAGTATTTATCAACAAAATTTAAACTGTTCTGATATTGGTGTACAACATATAATGTTTCAGCAAATAAATAGGAAAGGTCGGTTGGCAAAATTTTACGAGTTGCCAATGCTTTTCTAAATGTTTTATTAGCAGCTGTATAATTTTCTGCTTTCATTTCGGCTTTGGCCTTATTCATAAGATCAATTACATCTTGATCATATATTATTTTTTGTGGAATATCTACTTGTGACCAAGAGCTAAAATGTAGGCATACAACAAAAATTAAAACAAAAATTATCCTCATATAGTTATATTAGAGCAATGATTAATTTGAATTACCCAACATGGATTACTAACGTAGTTGTTATTATTTAAGATGGGTTCTAAAAATTAATTTTTAGAACCCATCTTAAAGCTATCAGCAATAATTAGCTCTTTAGTGCCATGCCCCCAAGAATAAAAACCGGTTCCCGATTTTATGCCTTTATGCCCAGCTTCTACCATATTTACGAGGAGAGGACAAGGGGCGTACTTCGGATTTCCGAAACCATCGTGTAATACGTTAAGAATAGAGAGGCACACATCGAGCCCAATAAAATCAGCTAATTGCAAGGGCCCCATTGGGTGTGCCATGCCTAATTTCATAACGGTATCAATTTCTTCTACACCTGCTACGCCTTCAAATAAAGTATAAATGGCTTCATTTATCATAGGCATTAATATTCTGTTGGCTACAAACCCGGGGTAATCATTTACTTCTACGGGCGATTTACCTAACGTTTTAGAAAGATCCATTATGCTAGCAGTAACTTCATTAGAAGTATTATAGCCCCGAATAATTTCCACGAGTTTCATAATAGGCACAGGGTTCATAAAATGCATGCCTATTACTTTATCAGGGCGATTGGTTACCGCTCCAATTTTAGTAATAGAGATAGAGGAAGTGTTGGTGGCTAGTATGCAATTTACGGGAGCAATTTCATCTAACTCCTTAAATATTTTAAGCTTTAAATCCACATTTTCAGTAGCGGCTTCAATTACTAAATCGGCATTACTAACTCCTTCTTTGGTATCGGTAAAGGTGGTAATATTTGCTATGGTAGAAGCTTTTTTAGCAGCATCAATTTTTTCTTTTGCTACTAGTCTGTCTAAATTTTTGCTAATTTTTGCTACCGCTTTTTCGAGCGCAGAAGCTGAAATATCAATTAAATTTACGTTAAATCCATTTTGTGCAAACACGTGTGCAATGCCATTGCCCATGGTGCCCGACCCAATTACTGCTATATTTTTCATAATTTATCTAATAAACTACCCCGAGGCAGAGCCATCGGAGTATTAGTTGGAGTTTGCTTTGCAAACAATCTTGTTTCCGACCCAAAGGATCGGGGAATTAAACCAAATGGGCTATCGCCCTGCGATTAAAAAATGACCTGCTAAAAATCGTTTGATAGGTCTTTTATCTTTTGTTCTTCGTCTTTTTTAATAATGTTTTTAATTTTTAGGGATGAATAAACCATGATGGTTCCTTTGCCCCCTTTTAGGCTTTTAAAGCTTAATTTTACCTCATTCCCTTGCCATACATAACTATTTGTGGGTACAGAAAATTTAGATTTCCCGAAGGCTTGCTCAAGGCTTTTAAACAAGTTGGGGTCTTTAACGGTAGAGATTTCAATTTTATAAATTAACTCTTTGTAGGTATAAACCACAAACTCTTTAATTTGTATTTCTCCAATGGTAAGTAAGTGTCCAGGTCTTCTTGTATAAGTCGAGTTAAACTCATCTTTTGTTTTATCAAGTTTAAGCTCTGGGTATGCCGATACCTTAGAAAGTAATTTAATATGTTTAAATCCATTCCGCTCATCGAGCTCGCTGTTTTGAGCTTGCATAGTGAAAAATCCAACCAATAATAGAAGTGTGAGTATTGTTCTTATCATATTTATAAATTTTAACAAATATAAAGCCAAATGATAAAAAAACGGTCTGTATAAATTGAAATATTTGCAGTATCGTATAGCGCATCGTATATTTGTTGTATAAATAACACGATTATTAATTATAAAAGGCAGGAAAGACACTAAACGGGGTTCTATTTTTATTACCTTATTATGTAGCTATTCAGCCAAGAGTCATTTCGGCTAAATAGTTACCTTATTATAAGCTTTAATTTATATTAAAAAGGGGATATTATGAAAGTTACTGCACTAATACCTGACGAGCTAATAGAAGATGTAAAAAAGTTTTCTGGAGGAAAAAACATTACAGAGAGCCTTTTAATAGCACTAAAATTTTATGTCAAGTCTAAAAATATAGACTATTTGATAGAAGAAGTGCATAAGAATCCTTTAGAGTTTAGAGAGGATTTTACTGCCTATAATATTAGAAAGTTAAATAGGGATAGATGATTTTAGCAGATACGTCTATTTGGATTTCTTATTTCAGAGAATCTGATTTAGATTTAATGGATATTTTTGACTCTTATCTCAAAAAAAATGATATTTATACGGTTTCAGCAGTTTTTGGTGAATTATTGCAGGGAGCAAAAAACAGGAGAGAAAAGAAAGTGATAGAAGATTTTTGGTTTAGTCTTCCTAAGGTAGGTGAAGATTCTTTATTTATTAAGGCAGGTTTAAATTCAAATAAATACAATTTGTTTAATCAAGGAGTAGGTCTTGTAGATTGTTATATATTATCTGCTTGCATCGAAAATAACCTCGCTCTTTGGACCTTAGATAAAAAATTGCAACGAGCGTATGACTTGATTATCAAGGAGATTTAAAACGTAGCCTTAACACTTAAAATAAAATTTCTGCCTGGGGCACTAATTCCGCTTGCATACGGGCGATAATGCACATCAAAAATGTTTTCGATTCCTCCATTAGCCACTAACACTTTATTAATTTTGTATTGCGCATTAAGAGATGTGGTTGTCCAGGCGGGGCTACCATTAGGGGTATAGATATGGGGTTTGTTTTGTTCGCTTGGGGCAAGTTGATTAAATGTTTTGTTTCCATTATAACGTTGGGTTAATAAAAGGGTAAGATTTTGCCAATTATAAGCTACCGATGTTTGCCCAAACAAGGGAGCAGTATGCCTTATAGGTACATTTTCTATGGCATCTCTGCCCGATGTATAAGTTAAAGTAGAGGAGAAAACAAACGATTCTTTGGTGTATTTTAGGTTGCCAGAAACTCCGTAAATTACAGCTTTACCGGTATTTACCAATGCCTGTACCCTACTCAATTCTCCATCATATAAAATACTATCTTGTCCATTAAATGTATAATCTCTTCGTACCATGGCATCCACCAGCCTTGTATAATAACCCGTAATGCTATAGTCAAAATCATACTTAATTTTACCTGTTAATGTAAGCTCTCCAGAATAAGAATATTCAGGCTTTAAATCTTCGTTGGGCACTACTACAATACCTGGCTCAGAGTCAAATACTTTTCCTATATCATCTACATTAGGGGCTCTAAAACCACTACTTATAGATGATTTAATGTTTAGTTCATTACTTATTTTCCATACGAGGCCAATACTGCCATTAATTGCTCCCGTATTTATAGTTATTATATCGTAAGGAAAGTTGTAAAATGATTTATCGATAAACTTAGATTGAAGAAAAATATGGCTATATCGAATGCCTGTATTAAAAATAATATTGTTTGAAAAATAATGCTTCCAGTTGATATAAGCCGCTAATGAAGTCCAAGTGCTTTGCCCATCGGGGTAGCGTGTGGAGGTTGGTGTTAATGCTCCTGTACTCGTGTTTTCAATTTCGGCAAAAGAGCTAACTACATTTGCCACCGCTTCAACTCCATAATAAAATGTGCTCGTATAAAGTTCTTTAAAGGCATCGTAATTTACATTTATAATGTTTACACGTTCTGTTCTATGCCTTAAATCCAATTCATTTAACTTGCGGTCGTGCCGGCTTTCTGCTACTCCTTGAGTAGCTAAGGTAAATTTAGCCTCTGTTCGAATGGGTGTTTCCTTGGTAGATTTAAACTTCATATAGGCCATTCCCCATTTTTGAGGGCCATAATACCATTGTGCATATTTAAGCGTATCGTTTTTGTATTCGGTTAAACGGTCGTAGCGTGGTATATTGCTACTTGTGGTGTAATGGAGTGCCATTGTTAGTTCTAATTCTTTCTTAATCTTAAATTTTAGCTTAAACAATCCATTTAACTGGTTGTAACCCGAAAATACTTGTTTGTTACTATTTGAGTTTTGAACGATGCTATCTTTGCCATTAATTGTGATAACATATTCTGGCCTTGTTCCAAATAATGGATAATTACCTTTGCGCCTTGATCCAGTTACTAAGTCATCAAAACTACTGTAGGTAAATGCCGCTATAAATGCAAATTTTTCTTTCCCAATATTTAGTTTAACATGCCCTGTTTTTTCTAAGTTGGCTGAGGAGAATCTACCAAAGGCTTCGCCAGATGTTTTATTGTATTGCGGTGATATGGTATGAAAATCCATAACCCCACCCAAGGCATCGCTGCCATAAATAACCGAGCCTGGGCCAAACACTACTTCGGCACTTTCGGTCGTAAGTCCATCAATGGCAATTATATTTTGCAGGTTTCCACTTCGGTAAATGGCATTATTCATTCGAATGCCATCTACTGAAATAAGCACTTTATTAGCGGCAAATCCTCTAATCATTGGACTACCTCCTCCTAATTGGCTTTTTTGTATAAATACTTCGCCCGATTGAGCCAATAAGTCAGCCGCAGTTTGCGGATTTTTTAGAGCGATATCTTCTCGTGTAATTTTAGTAATGGTTACAGGAATTTCAGTAATATCTTCCTCCCATTTATTAGCGGATACTACTACTTCATCTACGGGTATAGAAGAGGATGATAAATAAATTATTTTTGGAAGCTCTTTATTGGCTATGAGTAATGTTATGTATCCAAGATGTTGAAAAGTAATAAAGTCGCTCGATAGTTTTGAAACGTTTACTATCCCATTGGCATGGCTTACAACTTGGTTTCCTATATCATCATAAACAAGAACATGTTCAATAGGCTTATTGGTTTCTTTATCAAGCACGATAATAGACTGTGCATTTACTCCGTAAATTAAGGAGAAAAAAAAGAATAGAATGAGTAGGCTACTTCGCATTAAGCGGCAAAATAAAAGTATGTTATCAACATAATAATAACCGTAGGTGTAATTTTTAATTCATTTGCCGCCAAAACAATGCCAGTCTTCCATAAATTATGAACCTAATAAATTTTTATGTTGTTTATAAAACCAATTGAAACAATAGATTTGTATAGATTTGAAATAAATAGCATTATGAGCAAACCATATTACGTAGAAGAAGACCTTAAAAAGTTTGGAAACATAACTAAGTACCAGAAAGAAATGGGCGAAAAATTTTTTAGTTGGTACGATGAAGTTTTTAAGGAAGGTGCACTTACACAACGCGAAAAGGCCTTAATTGCCTTGGGGGTAGCGCATGCGGTGCAGTGTCCTTATTGTATTGATGCTTATACGAAAAGCTCTTTAGAAAAAGGAGCAGATGAGGAACAAATGATGGAGGCTATTCATGTGGCAGCAGCCATTAGAGGTGGAGCAAGTCTTGTGCATGGGGTGCAAATGATGAATAAGGTAGAAAATCTTACAATGTAATAGATGAAAACGTTAAATGCTCAACAACATGAATATGCCAATACCAATGCGCAGATAGAAGTGCTTGAAGGGGCAAATATTCCTTCTTTTAAAGAACGGATTGCTCTTATTGGGTTTCAGCCTTTAGCACCCACTAATATTGGTATTTTGCAGGTAAACATGGGTAAAATGTGCAATCAAATTTGTGCACATTGCCATGTAGATGCAGGCCCTGATCGCAGGGAAATTATGACCAAAGAAACGATGCAGCTATGCTTGGATGCTGTTGAAAAGGGTGCTATTAAAGTGGCAGACTTAACAGGAGGAGCACCAGAAATGAACCCTCTTTTTAGATGGTTTGTAGAAGAATTGACTAAACGAAACGTGCATGTTATGGTGCGATGCAACCTTACCATAATTGTGGCCAATCGAAAGTTTAATGACTTGCCCGAGTTTTATAAGAAGCATAACGTTGAAATAATTTCGTCTTTACCGCATTTTTCAAGAATTAGAACCGATGCTCAACGAGGCGATGGGGTGTTTGACCAGTCTATAAAAGCACTAAAAATGTTGAATAAGGTGGGGTATGGAAAAGAAGAAAGTGGATTGCACTTAAATTTAGTGTATAATCCTAGCGGAGCTTTTTTGCCTCCAAGCCAATCATCGTTAGAGCGAGATTTTAAAGAACGCCTTAAAAGTAAATATGAGATAGTTTTTAATAGCCTATTTGCAATAACCAATATACCCATTAGTCGATTTTTAGACTACCTCATTAGATCGGATAATTATGATAGCTATATGGAAGAACTCTCAAATGCTTTTAATCCAATGGCCGTTGAAGGGTTAATGTGTAGAAACACACTATCGGTAGGCTGGGATGGTTATTTATACGATTGTGATTTTAATCAAATGCTAGAAATGAAATGCCAACATGTAGAGCATATTCGTGATTTTGATAAAGAACTACTTAATAGCCGAGCCATTAAAGTAGGCAAACATTGCTATGGTTGTACGGCTGGAGCTGGATCCAGTTGTGGGGGTGAAATCGCCTAATTATTTTTTCATAAAATCTGTTATCTGCGTTATACTTGTTAAAAAAACTCCACTACTAAATGTAAACTTCACTTTTTTTAACTTCGCAAGCCTTGATAGCGAAGTG
>CAZGDC010000037.1:0-17909 GCA_964524405.1 uncultured Roseivirgaceae bacterium | reverse complement strand
ATTACGAAGATTCATGAATTAATCAGGTTTAGACTAAATACATCATTATGAAAATAGTTATTTTGTTATCAGCTTTATTTATTTCTCTTATCAGTAATGGGCAAAATGTAAAAACCATTCAATTCCCATCTGCCGATGGATTAACACTAACGGCTGACTTATACATGTCGCATAATGATTCGACAACTATGATTATACTTTTTCATCAGGCACGATGGAGTAGAGGAGAATACAAAGAAATTGCACCTAAGCTTTCTTTATTGGGTTTTAACTGCTTGGTAGTTGACCTAAGATCGGGTGGTGAAGTTAATAAGATTAAAAATGAATCGTTTATGCTAGCCCAGCGTGAAATGAAACCAACAAAATACATAGATGCCTATCCTGATATTGATGCGGCTGTTAAATACACGAAAGAGTATTTAACTATGGGCAAGGTAATTATTTGGGGAAGTTCATATTCCGCAGCCTTAGTGCTTAGGTATGCAGGCGAACATATAGATAATGCTGATGCCGTATTATCTTTTTCACCAGGCGAATATTTTGCGAACCAAGGGAAATCAAAATCTTGGATAACCGAATCGGCTGCTAATATTACACAGCCTGTATTTATTACTTCTGCTAGAGGAGAAAAGTCAAGTTGGTCGAGTATCTTTGAGGCTATCCCTTCGGAACAGAAAGTGAGTTTTTTGCCTACCACTACAGGTAATCATGGCTCTAAGGCACTTTGGGAAAAGTTTGGCGATTCTGTTTACTACTGGAGTGCGGTAGAAAAATTTCTTAATAATTTAAAGTAAGAGGATAATCCTTTTTAACTATGAAAAATATTATTGCAATGGGATTGCTATTGTTTGTTTTTGCTTGTACAGGAAAAAAAACAGACGAAGGCGACCAGTATTATAATCAAGGTGAGTATGAAAAAGCATTGGAAGCTTATGGTAAATTTTTAACCATTTATCCTCGAAACATTAAAACACTTTATAATAGAGCAATGGCCTATGATAAACTAGGCAAAGTAGAGCCCGCTAAAAAGGATTTAAAAAAACTTTTAAAGCTTGAACCTAACCATTTGCAAGGCAGAATTACATTAGGTGAAATAGAGTTTAGAAACGATAATTTTAAGGGTGCGTTTTATCAATTTGATCAAGCGGTTACAGTACATCGTAATGAAAGCATCGCTTATGCTTATCGGGCAAAAGCAAATCAAAAACTAGGTAAAGTAGATAAAGCCATGGCTGATTATGGTGTAGCCATCCGTATTAACCCATCTAATGGTATGGCTTATTTATATAGAGGAACACTTTATGTTTCTCAAAAAAAGAAAGCTTCGGCTTGTGCCGATTTTAAACAGGCTAAACGTTTTGGAATTATAGAGGCAGATCAGGCACTTAATAAATATTGCAAATAACATAAACCTTAGCTTTAGTATTTCGCAAATTGGCTACATTTGAGTATGCAAATTATTGAATGCCCAAGAGATGCAATGCAAGGAATTAATGATTTTATTCCTACCTCGGTTAAAATAGATTATTTAAACAAACTTTTACAAGTAGGATTTCATACCCTCGACTTTGGAAGTTTCGTTTCGCCTAAAGCCATACCCCAATTAAAAGATACGAATATCGTATTAGAAGGACTTAATTTAGAGGATACGAGCACTAAATTATTAGCCATTATTGCCAATTACCGAGGGGCATCAGAAGCGGTAACACATCAACAAATCTCTTATTTGGGCTTTCCATTATCCATATCAGAAACATTTCAACAAAGGAACACTAATAAGTCAATTGCTGAAGCCTTGGAAGAGGTTATAAAAATTAAAAATTTATGTACTAAACACAGCAAAGAGTTGGTGGTTTATATATCCATGGCATTTGGAAACCCTTATAATAATCCTTATTCAATCGATTATTTAGAACAGTTTACGGATGTGTTAATAACGCTTGGAGTAGATATTATTTCTTTATCTGATACCATTGGAATTGCAACTCCTGCTCAAATAAAGAGCATTTTTTCAAGTTTTAGCACTACGTATCCTCAAATCAATTTTGGGGTTCATTTGCATGCTACCAAAGAAACGGCTGGTTTAAAAGTGAGAGCCGCATTAGAAGCTGGATGCCAACGATTTGATGGGGCTATATTAGGTTTGGGAGGATGCCCAATGGCAAAGGATGAATTGGTTGGAAACATTGATACCCGTATTATTATAGAAGAGCTTGAGCGATATAGGTCTAAACCTATGCTAATTAATAAAGATGCTTTTAGAGAAGCGGAACGATTCGCAGCCTCTCACGTTTTTTAAAGTGCCTTGGCGGTTCCCCAAGTAAAAGCAGCCCATCCAATAATAAAAGCAAGACCTCCTAAAGGTGTAATAGCACCTAATTTGGTGTAGCCAGTAAGCGATAGGGCATATAAAGAGCCTGAGAAGATGAGTATGCCTATCATAAAACCATAACCTGAAACAGCAAATGCTTTGTGTTGAAACTGTAGCATTAGTAAACCAAGTAGTATGAGGGCTAAAGAGTGATAAAACTGATACTTAACAGCCGTTTCAAAGGTTTCAAGCCTATTGGTGGCTTCTAAAGTGGTTTTAAGTGCATGGGCGCCAAATGCGCCAATCATTACACTTAGCATTCCTGAAATGCTTCCGATTATTATAAATAGTTTATGCATTTATTGCGCAGTTTCTTAATCCAAAAATAGAACTTCCTATACGAACCATCGTACTTCCTTCGGCCAATGCCAATCTATAATCGCCACTCATTCCCATCGAAAGTTCTGTTAAATATATGTTATTAGGAAGTGGCATTTGTTTTATCTCTTCAAAAAGATAGCTAAGCCCCCTAAATTCTAGTTTAATTTGTTCTTTATTATGGGTATTGGTTGCCATACCCATTAACCCAATAATTTTAATATGTGATAAATTGGCTATTTCAGTATCTTTAATAGTCGTTTTAAGCTCATTTGAGTTAAATCCAAACTTAGCTTCTTCTTGTGCAATATGCACTTGTAGTAAACAACTTATTGTTCTGTTATTCTTCTGAGCCTGCTTATTTATTTCTTTTAATAATTTAATAGAATCAACCGAGTGAATAAGGCGTACAAAAGGGGCTATGTATTTAACTTTATTGCGTTGTAAATGCCCTATAAAATGCCATTCAATATCCTTAGGAAGAGCTTCTGCTTTGCCAACAAGCTCTTGCACCTTGTTCTCTCCAAAAATGCGATTACCTGCGGCATAGGCTTCTAATAAATCTTTATTAGGTTTTGTTTTACTCACAGCAACTAACTTAGCATTAAAAGGTTCGAGTTCTTGCCAAAGTAATTTAAGCGATTCTGTCATCGATTCTGTTATCATAATATAAAGGTTGCCTAGCGTTAATCCTGAAGTATATTGCTTACAAAAGTTGACTTGAATAAAAGCCAGATAAGGAAAAAAACAATGGCCCATTTTAAGTAGATTTGGTAAAAGTCGTTGGTGTCTTTATACCTGTTTTCTTTTATTTCTGCTTTTTCGTATGTATCAATTAAGTCAAACACTTCTTCTAAGGCTCTATTATTTGATACTCGGTAAAATTGGCCATGGCCAATTTCTGCTATTTTTCTAAGCGTTGTTTCATCTAATGAATTTTCGATATAATTCGGTTGGCCGAAAAAGTCTTTGCCAAAAGGCACTCTTCCTTCTTTACCAACGGCTATGGTATATATTTTAATATCATATGCATTAGCTAACTCCGCGGCAGTAATTGGGTCAATATTTCCAGCGGTGTTTTCGCCATCGCTTAATAAAATCACCACCTTAGAAGCCGCTTTTGATTCACGCATTCTATTGGTGGCAACCGCTAAAGCACTGCCAATGGCAGTGCCTCTATTTTGGATCATACCAAAATCAATATCGGCTAAATGAGCTTTTAGTAAATCATAATCGGTAGTTAAAGGGGAGAGGGAGTAAGCATCACCCGAAAATACAACAATGCCAATTCTATCTTGAAAACGACCCGCTACAAAACCTTCTGCTACTTTTTTTGCAGCTTCTAATCTATTGGGTTTAAAATCTTCTATTTGCATCGATTCCGAAATATCAATCACCATCATAATATCAATACCTTCAGTCCATTGCTCTACTTTTTCATTGGTTTTTTGTGGCCTACCTAATGCCAATACAATACTACCTAATGCCAATATCATAAATAGATTGGGTACAAACCTTAATAATACAACAGGCGACCATTTTATTTGTTCTTTTGGTAATGCTAATGGAAGTTTTTGTCTAAGCCCTCGGCTTACCAACCATTTAACTAAAAAAACCAAAGGAATTAATAAAAACAGGAATAAAAAGGGTTTGTTTGCCCAATCAAAAGCTTCTAAAGTTGAGGGTTGAAACCAATGCGTGGAAAACCAATTTTGGGCTGATGCGTTTATGTTATCCATTGGTAATCGTAGTTATTTTCTCAATATAGATAGCTTGTGCAATTGATTTAATTGCCTCGTAGGCCTCTTTTAATAAGCTTTTGTTTTTAGGTCCATAAATATTTCTATCAATGGCCATAAGTGATTTTTCGGTTGTGGGCTGTTTTAGTAAGGATACTATTTCTTTGGTAGTAAGTTTCGTAAATGGTTGTTGTTGCAACTTTTCTAAGTATGATTTCCACAAGGTTAAAATTTCTTCTGCTTGTAGATAATCCTTGGTAACCAACGCACCAAAGTCTTTATTAAACGTGTCGTTCTTCTTTTTAAGGCGATAGAGTTTAATTTTTTTCTTTAAGGTGTTTCCAAAAACAAACCATAAAATTAATAATAGAATAATAATTAAAACGAAGGCAGCTAATGCATAAGGATAATTAAAGGCCATAGGAACCTCTACATAGGCCGTATTAGTAACCATGGCAATAGAATCTGGCATTACTGTAACTACCTGATTTAAAACGACAGAGTCTGTTAATGTCCAAAATATAATGCTATCAAATTCATTTATCTGATAGAGGGGCATTTTTAAATATTGAATGGAGTCAATTTCAAATGTAGAGAGGTAGTAAATGGCACTATCTCTACTAAAAACACTATCAGATTTAGTAGGAAAGTAGGATTTGCTGCTTAGCTCGAAAGGGGAGAAATTATGTAAAGAATCAGGAAATAAAATTTCTAACGCTTTGGGGTATTTAATGGTAAGTATATAGGGTAATGGCGCTCCAATTTTAATACTATCTTTTAAAAAGTAGCCCTTAGCTGTAATGTCTTGTCCAAAAGCATTGGATTGTATGATAGCTAAAATAAGGATTAGATAAATTCTACTAAGCACGTTTTAATGATTTATTTCTAACTCTAAACATTTTTATGAGCTGGGGAACATAGTCTTCCTCCGTATTAATGTTTAAATAATTTATTTGATGTTTCTTACAGAAGTTAAGTAAATGAGATTTGTTTTCGAAATAGGTGTTATACAAACTTTTTCTAAAACTCGATGACGAAGTATTTACCCACATCTTCTTCTTGTTTTCATTATCCCACACAGGTATAATGCCTAGTTTTGGAATTTCAGTTTCTCTATTATCATTTACTTGTATGGTAATAAGATCGTGCCTTTTAGCCAATGCTTTTAAGTTTTTATCAAAATCATTATCAATAAAATCGGAAATAAAAATAATGACACTTTTGCGTTTTACGGCATTTAAAGTGTACATCATGGCTTTATTCAAATCTGTTTTTTGCGAAATTCTGTTATGTTTGAATAAGGCATGTAAAATTTCGCTTGCGTGCTTATCTCCCTTGCCTGCTTTTACAAATTTTTCTTTAACATCCGAAAAAGAGATTAACCCAACCTTACTCGACTCTTTGAGTGCAACCAATGCAAGTACACCACATATTTCTTTTCCAACATCAATTTTTTGCTTCCCAGGGCTTCCAATTTCGTGAGAAGCACTTATATCGAGTAAAAAGTAAACAGTTTGTTCTTTGGTTTCTTTGTATTTTTTAACAAATGTTTGATTGTACTTAGCCGTAGATCGCCAATCGATTGATCGTATATCATCACCATACTGGTAAGGGCGTATGTCATCAAATTCAAGTCCAGATCCTTTAAAAATGGAATGAAAATCGCCTTGCATCTGCGAATTAATGGCTTTACGTATATGTATTTCGTACTTTCGTAGTTTCTTTACGAGTTCACGCATATTGGCATCTTTGTTGTTATTGAGATATTAGATGCAAGATTAATGACACAAGACATAAAACTTGAGTATTAAGACAAAAAATAATCTTTTATCTTAATACTAATAGTCTATGGTTTATAATCTAATATCTAAGAGTCTAGTATCTTGTGTCTAATTAACGGTAAACGTAGTATTTTTGACTTGTGAGAAAAGTAATTTATTTTATAATTATGTTAACGGCATTGGCCTGTAACAAAATAGGTAAGCACAATACGGTAATGTCGGAAGAGCAAATGGTTGGCTATTTAATACAATTGCATATTGCTGAAGCCAAAGTGCAAAATTTAAGATTAAAAAAAGATTCTTCTCAAGTGGTTTTTGATATTTATAATCAACATTTATTCAAAAAAAACGGATTATCCGATTCTCTATTTATTAATAGTTATAACTACTATTTGCAGTATCCTCAAAAGCTGGAAACAATTTACGAGGCCGTTGTGGATAGTATAAGTGTTCGTAAATCTATTGTAGATGTGCTAAAATGATATATCCTTCCACTATTGAACAGAAACTTGGCTTTGATTCCATTCGTGCTATTCTCTTATCAACTTGTAAATCACCATTAGGTAAGCGTTATGTAAATAGAATGAAACCTAGTATTAACCTGGATCAAGTTGAACGTTGGGTTAATCAAGTATCGGATTTTAAAGGCGCCATAGAACAAGGTGTTATTGCAGAAATTGATGAGTTTTATGATATTGACGATATACTTAAACGAGCAGAAATTGAAGGGGCGGTAACTAGTTCGGAGGAGTTTTATAAAGTAACGGAAACACTTTCGGTTGCCTATTCCGTTTACGAAAGCATCCAAAACTTGGAAGAAAATAAGTTTTTGGAGCTATCGTCCTTAGCAACAAAGGTTGATTTTCCATCTCATTTATTAAAGGCGTTAAAAAAAGTATTTGATCCAGACGGGAAAATTAAGGACGAGGCAAGCAACGAATTAGGCCTTATTAGGAAACGTTTTAGGATAGAAGAAGGAAAGCTACGGTCGATTATTCAAAAAGCATTTAAAAACGCTCAAAAAGATGGATTTGTTCCAGAAGGCGCTACTATTTCTGTGCGAGAAAATAGAATGGTAATACCCATTAATGCAAGTAATAAAAAGCATATAAAAGGATTTGTACACGATGAATCTGCCGCTGGCACTATCGCCTTTATTGAGCCAGTAGAGTCGTTAGCAGCCAATAATAAAATACGAGAATTAGAATTAGCGGAGCGTAGAGAAATTCATCGTATTTTAACTAATCTCACAAAACAGCTTCGTAACTGTATTTATCAAGTAAATACAACTGTTATTTTTATTGGCATTATTGATTTTGTTTGGGTAAAGGCGAAATTAGCCATTAAACTAGGGGCTAATAGACCTAAATTATTAACTAGCCATGGTATTTATTTAAAAAATGCAAGCCATCCTCAACTCGTGTTGGCTTTTGCTAAAGATAATAGAAAAGTTGTTCCACTAACAGTAGAATTAACAAATAACAATCACCTATTATTAATTTCCGGCCCCAATGCAGGCGGAAAAAGTGTTGCTTTAAAAACCATCGGAATCAACCAATACATGTTACAGTGCGGTTTACTCCCTTTGGTTGACGCTGATTCTGAAATGGCTGTTTTTAACGATATTTTTATTGATATAGGCGATGAGCAATCTATTGATAATGACTTGAGTACGTATAGTTCGCATTTAAAAAACATGAAAATTATGTTAAAACATGCGAATGCCAATTCATTACTATTAATTGATGAATTTGGAACAGGCACAGATCCGCTATTTGGCGGAGCTATAGCCGAGGCAATGTTGGAGGAATTTGTTGCTCAAAAATGTTTTGGAGCCATTACAACCCATTATAGTAATTTAAAAGCCTATGCGGAGAAAACCCATGGCATTAATAATGGAGCTATGCGTTTTAATATGACGCACTTAGCTCCCGAATATGCCTTAGAGGTAGGCAGGCCTGGAAGCTCATTTGCCCTTGAATTGGCGCAAAAATCGGGCGTGCAAGGGGAGGTGATTAAGAAGGCTAAAAGTAAGCTAGGTGCAGATCAATTAGATATTGAAAAGCTTTTGAATAAGCTTGAGCGTCAAAAGCAACAATTGCGAGTGCGTGAACATGCACTAAAAGTAAATGAAAATAGAGTGGCTCAATTGGAAAAAAAATACGAGCAAATTACTGCGACACTTGAGCTTAAAAAAACAGAAATCATTGATAAAGCAAGGATTGAGGCGGCCAATTTGCTAAAAGATACCAATCGTAAGATTGAAAAAACCATAAGGCATATAAAGGAAAGCAGGGCAGAAAAAAAGGAGACGAAGAAAGTTAGAAAATCACTTTCTTCTTTTACAGATCAAGTTAATAGTGAGGTGGCTAAAGTAACAAAGCCACTACCCAATAAACCAGTTATTGGCGAGCTAATGGCAGGAGATTTTGCATTATTAGATGACGGAACAAACCCCGTAGAAATTACAGAAATTAAAGGCAAGGAGGTTAAAATAATTGCAGGAAATTTCACCTCTTATGTAAAATTAAGAAGGTTAACAAAAATATCTAATAAAGCCGCACGGGTGGTACAAAGAAAAGAGGTATCTACACGTAGCAATTTTAATTTATTAGACAAGCGAACAAATTTTTCGCCTAAATTAGATGTACGAGGTAAACGAAGTGAAGAAATTTATAATTTGGTTGATGGCTTTATGAACGATGCCGTAATGTTAGATCAATCGGAAGTAAGTATTTTACACGGTAAAGGGAGTGGAGTGCTCCGAGAAATTATTAGGCAACAATTAAAAGAGTATCCATTTGTACGCCATTTTGAAGACGACCATGTGGAAAGAGGAGGAGCTGGGATAACGGTAGTTTCTATGACATAAAAAAGGCTACTCCATAGAGTAGCCTTTTTTATGTTTTAAAATTTTATGTAATAGAAGCTACTATCGCATAAAATAAGTTAACGATAGGTATTATTTAGTCATTGTAAAAACCCAAGAGCCATCTACTCCATTCGTTTTTCCATTATTCGTTGCTTCATCATAGGTAAACGTTAATGTTAAATCAGTTGCATTTACAGTAACCCCCATTTCAACTAAGTCATTTCTTACCAAAGTACTAACACCACCTTCTTTATAACTCCAAGTGCCTGTAGAAGGCCAAACCAATTCTCTACCTTCTGAAACGCCAGAAGTAGAATATCCTCCATCGGTTAAAGTTAAGCTAAAACCAGTCCAATCTCCTTGGTCGGCAGATCCTTGAAAATTAACGGATGATGTACTCCAAGTGCCTATTAATAAAGCAGTTTGTACTTCTTCAGGAGAAGGCTCTACTGGATCTGGTTTACAACCTGCTAAAACAACTAAGCCTATTAAAAGAGCTATTGAAGTAATTTTAAAATTTTTCATAAATTAAGTTTTAACGTTCTAATTGAAATTTATTATTAAGATTATAACGATAAAAGTAACTAAAAAAATGGATAGGATTTATGTTTATCTAAAAAAATATCTACTTAATTCATATATCCTTTCATTACACCCCTGTTGGAGCTTCGTACAAAGTCAAGAATTTCATCTCGTTCTTTAGATGGTTTCAACTCTAATTCAATTAACTCTAAGGCTTTTGAATTATTTAACCCTTTTAAAAACAAGTATCTATATATTTCTTGAATTTCATTTATTTTTTCAGAAGTAAATCCTCGTCTTCTCAATCCTACGGAGTTAATACCACTATATGATAAAGGCTCTCTGGCTGCTTTGGTAAAAGGAGGAACATCTTTACGCACTAACGATCCCCCACCAATATAGGCATGAGTGCCAATTTTTGTAAATTGCTGAATGGCACAGCTTCCACCAAAAATTACATTATCATTTACGATTACATGCCCTGCAAACTGAGAGGCATTGCCAAGTATGCAGTTGTTTCCAACAATACAATCGTGCCCTAAATGCACATAAGCCATTATTAAACAGTTATCACCTACCTGTGTTTTATGCTTATCGGTGGTTCCTTTATTAATAGTTACACACTCTCTAATGTCTGTATTATCACCAATAATTACGAGGGTGTCTTCTCCATTATATTTTAAATCTTGGGGCATGGCAGAAATAACGGCTCCTGGAAAAATTTTGCAATTTTTTCCAATTCTGGCACCCTCCATAATAGTAACATTGCTTCCTATCCAAGTGCCTTCTCCAATTTCCACATTTTTATCAATCGAAGAAAAGGGTTCTATTACAACATTGCGAGCAATTTTTGCTTGAGGGTGAATATACGCTAATGGTTGATTCATATAGTATTAATTTCTGCTGTATTTTAGGTGTCTTTTCGTACAATACTGGCGGTCATCGATCCTTCACAAACAAGTTTTTTGCCTACATACGCTTTTCCATACATTTTAGCAATACCTCTTTTTATGGGTGTTATCAGCTCACATTTCATTATTAATGTATCTCCAGGAAGAACCATTTTTCTAAATCTAAATCCATCTACACCTAAAAAGTAGGTCCAGTAATTTTCAGGATCATCTACGGTGTTTAAAACCAAAATACCACCTATTTGTGCCATGGCTTCAATTTGAAGCACACCAGGCATTACGGGGTTATTAGGAAAATGACCTTGAAAAAAATTATCATTGATGGTAACATTCTTTATTCCAGTTACTGTTTTTTCATCAATCTGAATAATTTTATCAATTAATAAAAACGGGTAACGATGAGGTAGAATATTTGCAATATCATTGATGTCGTAAATTGCTGGCATAGAAGGGTCATATTTAGGCGCACTGTTTGCGCCTTTTATCATCATCTTCTTTAATTTTTTAGCAAACGCTACATTGGCTGCATGCCCAGGGCGTGCCGCTAATATTTGTGCTTTAATTGGTTTACCAACTAAGGCTAAATCACCCACTATATCTAATAATTTATGGCGTGCAGGTTCATTTTTATAACGTAAGTCAACATTATTAAGAATACCCTCTTTTTTTACTTCAACTTTTGGCTTATTAAATAATTCTGCTAAATGGTTAAGCTCGTCTTCTTTTACTACACGATCAACTATTACAATAGCATTATTTAAGTCGCCACCTTTTATAAGGTTGTTGGCATGTAGCATTTCTAATTCGTGCAAAAAACAAAATGTTCTGCAAGATGCCACTTCGCTTTCAAACTTTGAAATATCATTTAAAGAAGCATGCTGGCTGCCTAAAACGGGCGAGTTATAATCAACCATTACAGTTAAACGGTAGTCATCTAATGGTAATGCTGCCATTTCAACGCTTCTTTCCTTATCATTATAAAAAACGCTCTCCGTAATTTCTAAAAAATCACGAGCTGCATTTTGTTCTTCTAGTTCGGTAGTTTTTAATATTTCTATAAATTGAATAGAGCTACCATCCATAATTGGAGGTTCTGGGCCATCAAGTTTTATAAGAATGTTATCAATTTGTAAACCCACAATGGCAGCCAATGTATGCTCTACCGTATTTATACGAGCACCATTTTGCTCAATACTAGTGCCTCTAGAAACATCAACCACATTATCTACATCTGCATCAATAATGGGGTGGCCTTCTAGGTCTATTCGTTGAAATTTAATACCATAATCAATAGGGGCAGGGCAAAAGGTCATTTGGGTATCTACACCCGTATGTAGCCCTACTCCAGATAAGGTAACTTCTTTTTTTATGGTATGTTGATTCAAATACATCAGCAGGAATAATTTAAGCTCGCAAATTTAACTCTTTTTCTCTAGTTCTCTGAGCCTTGCATACATATCTGGTAAAGATTTAAAAATAGCATAAGAACTTAGAAATTTTTTAATGTCAAAAGCAATGTACCCAAATAGTACTTCACCTTCTTTTTTTATTGATTTAGGGATACCTGTTTTTGCACCAACAGTGGTTTTATTCGCAATTTTTATATGGCCAACGGAGGATGATTGCCCACCAAATATGCAACTATCGCCAATTTCTGTTGAACCCGATATGCCTGCTTGAGCTGCCATAACCGTATTTTTGCCAATGATTACATTATGTGCAATTTGAACAAGGTTATCAATTTTAGTGCCTTTGCCAATTTTAGTCGCACTTGCTGCAAAGGTGGCACAGTCGATTACCGTATTAGCTCCAATACTTACGTTATCTTCTAAAATTACATGTCCCATTTGAGGGATGGCCTTATACGTACTGTCTTCTTGAGGAGCAAAACCAAATCCATCACTTCCAATTACTGCTCCTGAATGAAGGGTGCAATTATTTCCTATAATACTATTTTCATATATTTTTACTCCAGCATAAATAAGGCAATTGTCGCCAATGGTACAATTATCGCCAATATAGGCATTGGGATAAATTTTTACATGGGCACCAATGGTTGCATTTTTGCCAATATAAGAAAATGCGCCCCGGTAAATATCATTACCAGTAGTTGATCCTTCACCAATAAAACAAGGTTTTTCAATACCTGTTTTACTAAAAGTAATGGCTTTATGATACTCCTCTAACAGCGTGGTAAAACTTGCATAGGGATTTTCTACCTTAATAAGTGTGGTTGAAATGGTTTGGCTTGGAACAAAATCTTTGGCAACCATTACGGCCCCAGCCTTGGTCGAATAAATATAAGATTCATACTTGGGGTTGGCTAAAAATGAAAGCTGATGAGCAGAGGCATCTTCAATTTTAGCTAAACCTGAGATTGAAATTTCATCGTTTCCTTCTACTGTGCCATTTAAAAGTGCCGCTATCTGATTAACGCTAAATTTCATATACTTCTATTGATAGGATTAATTACGTGTTGGCAAAGTTAAATCATTCGACCAGCATAGGTAATATTTAGTAACAATATTACTCATTGCCTTTATATTGGGTAAATCGGCTGTTTTTTCAATATCAACAACCGACCCATCTTTTTTAAGGAGTTGAATTTTTTGATTATGAGCCATATATGCTTCATTTGAAATGGATCCTTCTACTAAATGATACGATAATTGATTAGGAGAAACGCCTGCATCTATTAATTTTTGCGCAATTTCTTTCTTTAGTTCGGTAAATGGTTGGTTTCCTAATTTTATTTTATACAATTTTCTATTTAGGAAGTCTCCTGATAGACTCGCCAAAAGGCTATCTTCGCAATGCGCCCACGATTTTATAGCTGCCCAAATATCATAATCATCCAACTGAATAAATTTAGTAAAAGTGGCATTATCCGAGCGAAGTGTTTCAATAGTTATATTGGTTTTTAAAAAAGAGTATAATGGCTCTGCAATAGAGATGTTAATTTCATTTTGAATTAATGATTTTGCTCTTAAAAGAATGTTTTTAAGCATAGAATCTGCGGCAATGCCTGTTTTATGTAGGTAAACTTGCCAATACATTAACCTACGAGCACTCAAAAAATTCTCGACACTATAAATGCCCTTTTCTTCTACCACAATTTTTTCATCAACTACATCAAACAATTTTATAATTCGATCAGAGCCAATACTTCCTTCTGATACGCCCGTAAAGTAGCTGTCTCTTTTTAAATAATCTAAGCGGTCAATATCTAACTGGCTCGAAACTAACTGGTTAAAAAAGGGGCGTTCATATTGGTTGGTAAAAATGCGTATCGCCAATGTGAGTTGGTTATTAAATTGCTTGTTTAATTTTTGCATCACTAAAAGCGAAATAGCTTCGTGGTTTACATCGTTTAATAAAGCGCGTTCAAGGGTATGCGAAAAAGGGCCATGACCCGTATCGTGTAGTAGTATTGCGATGAGGGCAGCCTCATATTCTTGGGGCGAAATGGGATGCCCTTTTTCTCTTAAATTATCCAATGCACGCCCCATTAAGTGCATAGCACCTAATGCGTGATGAAACCTGGTGTGATTGGCACCTGGATATACATAATCGGCCAAACCCGTCTGCTTAATCCTACGTAATCGTTGAAAACAAGGCGTTTCAATAATATCGTAAATAAGATCGCTTTGTATGTTAATAAATCCATAAATAGGATCATTAAATATCTTTTTTTTGTTCAAGAAATGTGCGTTTAAAATAAAATTATCAAAAATGGATTAATCAGGTTAAAATGTTATCTGCTTATTGCAAAATTAAAATGGAATATCTGTAAATTATTTGGCATAGATTTCGTTAATAGTTGATAACTTTACTTTACTTAATTTTAATTTTTAAAATAATTTATATGCAAAAATACAAAATACTCTGGGCAGATGATGAAATTGACTTATTACGTCCGCATATTTTATTTCTTGAAAATAAAGGCTACGAAGTAACTCCTGTTAATAGTGGTTCAGATGCAGTAGAATCTTGTGAGAACGAGTATTTTGATGTTGTTTTTTTAGATGAAAACATGCCTGGGATGACGGGATTAGAAGCACTAAAAGAAATAAAAAAGAGGCTTCCTAACTTGCCCATAGTAATGATAACAAAAAGTGAGGAGGAATCTATTATGGAAGAGGCCATTGGTGGGCAAATCTCGGATTACCTTATTAAACCTTTAAATCCCAATCAAATTTTAATTTCTGTTAAAAAAATATTGGATAACAAGCGATTGGTATCTGAACATACTAATATGGGGTATCAGCAAGATTTTAGAGACATTTCTATGGCTTTAAATGATTACCTTGATTTTGACGAATGGGCTGATGTATATAAAAAAATAACAAACTGGGAGTTGGCTTTTGATAAACAGGAAGACGCAGGAATGCAAGATATTTTAGATACTCAAAAGGTGGAAGCTAATAATTATTTTTCTAGTTATATTGCTGATAATTATGAAAATTGGATTCAAAATCCAGAAGAGGCACCCATGCTTTCACATGACATTATGCGCGAAAAGGTTTTTCCTGCCATAGGCAAAGGGAAGCCCGTATTTTTTTTAGTAATAGATAATTTAAGGTACGACCAATGGTTAATACTTAAACCTCAAATATTAGAGAACTTTAATTTGAATGAAGAAGCTTCGTATTACTCCATTCTTCCAACTACTACGGCCTATTCTCGTAATGCTATTTTTTCTGGTTTAATGCCATTAGATATGGCTAAAAAACATCCAAATCTTTGGGTGGGCGAAAACCAAGAAGGAGGAAAAAATAATAATGAGGATAAATTTATTCAGGCACAATTGGATAGGGAAGGGCTTGATATTAAGTGGAACTATCAAAAAGTAATTCATACGAACCAAGGTAAAAACATGGCCGATTCCATTAATAGTTTAATGGGCAATGACCTAAATGTGATTGTTTATAATTTTGTAGATATGCTGTCTCACGCACGTACGGATATGGCGATGATTAAGGAATTAGCTCCCAATGAATCTGCGTATCGATCGCTTACAAGCTCTTGGTTTAATCATTCTCCTTTATTAGATGCACTTAAACGAATTAGTGCAAAAGAGGCTACTTTAATAATTACAACCGACCATGGCACCATACGAGTTAAACGCCCGTTTAAGATTGTAGGAGATAAAAACACCAATACGAATTTACGCTATAAACAAGGAAAAAACTTGAGTTATGATAGCGATGATGTGTTTGTTGCAAAGGATCCTGAAAAGTTTAAATTGCCAAAAACAAATGTGTCGTCTTCTTATGTGTTTACTACTAAAGATCAGTTTTTTGCTTATCCTAATAACTTTAACTATTATGTAAAGTTTTATAGAGATACGTTTCAGCATGGAGGCGTTTCTTTAGAAGAAATGATTATTCCTATAATATCATTAACTTCACGAAATGGACGGTGAATTACTTGAAACTATTGAGTTCGCATGTAAATCAGAAGCCGACTTACCTCGGTTGGTTAATGAGCTAGTTGATTTTGCAGGCCAACTTAAAGTATGGATTTTTGTGGGTGATTTAGGGGCTGGAAAAACTACCATTATTAAACAAATATGTAACTATTTAGGTGTTAATGATGCGGTATCGAGCCCTACTTTTTCTATTATAAACGAATACTTGGCAGCTAATAAGCCATTATATCATTTTGATTTTTATCGAATAAAAAATATGGAAGAGGCTATTGATATTGGGGTTGTCGAATATTTTGATTCGGGCAATTACTGTTTTATTGAATGGCCTCAAGTGGTAGAGCAATTATTGCCAGCAGAAATCTTGGTAATTAATATTGATGGTGAAAAGGAAGGGAAACGTAAAATTAAGGTAACTAAATATGAGTAAGCAATCAGGATTTGAAAAATTGGCAAGAGCGACAAGTTTATACCCTAAAGAAAAATTAGCCCCTATTTCGGATAAGCCTAATGCCTTGTTTATTGGGCTTCCTAAAGAAATATCCTTACAAGAAAATCGCATCAGTTTAACACCAGATGCGGTAGGTGTAATTGTAGCCAATGGCCATAAAGTGTGGTTAGAGACGGGAGCAGGGGTAAAGGCCAATTTTTCGGATCAGGAGTACAGTGAGGCCGGAGCAGAAATTGTGCAAAGCAGAGAGGAAGTATATCAAGCTTCTGTTATTTTAAAAATTGAACCTCCAACATTAAAGGAAATTGATTTGTTTACGCCCAATCAAATTATATTTTCGGCTTTGCAAATGGGTGCTAGAAGCCAAGAATACTTCACTCGGTTGGCAGCAAAAAAAGTAATTGCTATTGCTTATGAAATGGTAGAAGACAAGGTGGCTGGAAGACCGATTGTACGTGCAATGAGTGAGATTGCGGGCAATACCGTAATGCAAATTGCGGCAGAGTATTTAACAACTACTAATAATGGTTTGGGGGTAATATTGGGAGGAATTACAGGAGTGCCACCCACCAAAGTAGTTATTTTAGGTGCTGGAACAGTAGCTGAATATGCCGCTCGGGCAGCCTCTGGTTTGGGTGCTGAAATTATGATTTTTGATAATCATATTTATAAGCTACGAAGAATTAAACACGCACTCGGTTTTCAAGTATTTACCAGTACATTAGACTCTTCGTACCTAGCAGAGGTACTTAAAGATGCCGATGTAGTAATTGGAGCATTACGACCAGATAGAGGAAGTAATAAGATTGTGGTAACAGAAGAAATGGTACAATCGATGAAAGAAGGATCTGTAATTATTGATTTAAGTATCGATCATGGGGGTTGTGTAGAAACTTCGGAACTGACCACACATGAGCTTCCAGTAATTGAAAAATATGGAGTTATTCATTATGGTGTGCCTAATATTACCTCTCGCGTGGCCCGAACAGCCTCTTATGTGCTAAGTAATATTTTTACTCCAACCTTATTACGGTCGGCCGAAGAAGGCAGTTTGGAAGACATGATTTATAATCATAAATGGTTTTTAAATGGTGTTTATGCTTATAAAGGAGGAATTACCAATAAATACATTGCTCAAAAATTTAATTTGCCGTTTAAAGATTTAAGCCTTGTGATGGCTGCTCGCATGTAATAATTATGAAATCTAGCGTTATTTTTCGAAAAATTGCAACAGTGCCTATTCTGTTTTACCAATACGCCATTTCGCCCTTATTACCCGCTTCGTGCCGATATACCCCTACTTGCTCGGAGTATAGCAAACAAGCATTGCTGAAACATGGAGTATTAAAAGGAGGCAAATTAGCAGCTAAGCGAATCGCTAGCTGCAACCCTTGGGGTGGCAGTGGTTATGATCCTGTGCCGTAATTTCGAGCCCACTCCAAAAACATAAGATTAACACTAGTGTTATTAACCTGGCGGACGCATTTTAGGATTATCAAATAAATAAAACGTCATT
>CAZGDC010000036.1:0-18037 GCA_964524405.1 uncultured Roseivirgaceae bacterium | reverse complement strand
ATATAGAATATACTAATTAGCAGAGGAATTTCTATATAATCACTTTTTATTCCTTCCTCAAAACCAGGTACCATAAAATCTATTTTTTCAAATAGAAACGCTAGGAACCCAAAAAAAAGGACATAAAACAAGTCGGCAACCCAAGGGTGTTTTATAAGACTAGATCTGAAAGAATAAAGCATAGAAAAAGCAGATATTAGTCTGCAAAGTATAAACGAATTATGAATTAGCAAATAATAAACACTTAAAAAATTAATTTTACGCTAATAATCGAATAAATAGAGCATAAAGTAGGCATGCGCTAACAAGATTTTTTAATAATGCAGCAACTTTATATATTTACCGTAAATCCAAAAGGAAAATCTATTATAAGCCTTAATATATTATCATTCAGTCATTTACTAGATATTTGGCACTCACCAATATGCAAAACATTATTTTCCACGCATTTTTCGTGGCAGGCGTTCCAAATACCTGTGCGAATGCCTGATTAACAGTATTTTAAGGATTTCATTACAAAGCACCTTGCGGATTTAAGGTATTTAGAATATTTTTTACTCCAACCCGACCTCTAATTATGGCAAAAGAAAAGAAGCAAAAACTAGGGAATGCAAATTATATATTTAAACATATTATTTGGCCACGTAAATGGATTTTATTTGCTGGATTAGGCATAATAGTTATTAACCGATTAGCAAGTTTGGTGCTACCAAAAGCAACTGGCTATTTGATTGACACGGTAATTACACCCGCAAGATTCGACCTTTTGCCCATGCTGCTTGTTGCCGTTGGAGGGGCAGTATTAGTGCAAGCCATTTCTTCCTTTTCGCTAACTCGCATGCTAAGTGTTGAAGCACAGTATTTAATTGCTGAGCTTCGATCAAAAGTGCAACAACATGTTGTTCAACTCCCCATTAGTTTTTTTGATAATAATAAAACAGGTGCATTGGTTTCAAGAATTATGTCGGATGTGGAAGGCGTTCGAAATTTGGTAGGCACAGGGTTTGTACAATTACTAGGTGGTGCTTTAACGTCAGTTCTTTCTTTTATATTGCTAATTAAACTTAATGCAATTATGACCTTATATGTGCTTTTGCCCATGCTTATATTTGGCATAGTAGCCATAAAAGCTTTTGGTTATATACGACCTATATTTAGAAAACGTGGAGAAATAAATGCAAGAGTAACAGGTAGATTAACAGAATCGTTGGGTGGAATAAGAATTATTAAAGGCTTTAATGCAGAGGATTTTGAAATAGACATTTTCCGCAAAGGAGTTTTAGATCTTTATTATAATGTAAAAAAATCGCTAACATCTACGGCATTAATAACCAGTAGCTCCGTTCTATTAATGGGTGTTGCTTTTCTTATTATTATGGGTGTGGGTAGTAGGCAAATTGAACTAGGTGTATTAACTATTGGTGAATTTTTTGAGTTTACACTATACCTCGGCTTTTTAATTGCCCCCATTGTTCAAATGGGGAATATTGGCAGCCAAATGACGGAGGCTTTTGCTGGCCTAGATCGAATGGAAGAAATACTAAATACGCCAATGGAAGAAGAGGAAGGAAAAAAATTAAAAGAACTAACGAATATTAAAGGCACTATAGAGTTTAAAAATGTAGCGTTTGCATACGATAAAAAAACACCCGTTATTAATGATATTTCGTTTTTGGCAAAGGCAGGGGAAACCATCGCCTTGGTCGGCACTTCTGGATCGGGCAAGAGCACCATTGCTAGTTTAGCTTCAAGTTTTATTCAGCCCAAGTCTGGGCAAGTATTAATAGATGGTGTTAATCTAAAGGACGTTGGGTTAAAATCGTATAGAAAGCATTTGGGTGTTGTGTTGCAAGATGATTTTTTGTTTGAGGGAACCATCAAAGAAAATATACTGTTTTCTCGTCCAAGTGCTACTGAAGAAGATCTACAACACGCAGTTAAACACGCTTATGTACATGAGTTTACCAAGCGATTTAAAGATGGCCTTAATACATTAATAGGCGAGCGCGGTGTAAAGCTATCTGGTGGGCAACGCCAACGATTGGCCATTGCAAGAGCTATTTTGGCGAACCCTAAAATTTTAATTTTAGATGAGGCTACCTCTAGTTTGGATACTGAATCGGAAGCTTTTATTCAAGAAAGTTTAGATACCTTATTAAAAGGAAGAACAACTTTGGTAATAGCCCATAGGTTGAGTACTATCCGCAAGGCAGACCAAATATTGGTAATAGAAAAAGGTGAAATTGTAGAGAGAGGCAATCATGATGATCTAATTGCTTCGAAAGGCAGATATTATAATCTTTACACCTATCAAGCAAGGATTTAAGGACTACTATTTATTGACCAATGCGCAATACTACACCTCCTGTAAAATCAACTTGCAATATTTCAGCGCCCATTCCAACACCAGAACCACAACTCGACCCACCAGTGCCTATGCTACAACCAAACCCTACTCCTTGAAAATAAAGGGGCATTAATACGCGTGCTTGTATTCTAATGCCTACCCTATCTGTAAAAAAGTATTTCACTCCTAGGCCTGCATTTATAGCAAACCGCCAGTAATCTTGTGCGGATTCAGCTGGCGCAAACCGTGAAGCGCCCAATGAAAATAACCCATAAGGAACAAAAGTCTCTCCGTTCATTAAAGGTTTTAATGCACTAATTTGGTAATACTCAACCGTTATATCTTGTGGTTTTACTATTTCTATAATACCACCATCTTGCTTTAAGGTAGATTCGAAATGGCTATAGCCAAACTCAACTGCAATTCCACTTGGGAGCACTTTGCTTACCCCAAATCCAAAATTAGCTCCTCCATCAATCCTTAATCGGTAGCCATTATAAGTGTAGGCTGTTTTAGAGCCAGGCATATAACCACCATAAGCATTTAGTTCTAATTGAGCATTTGCGGCAACCACAAATGTTAATAACAACAAACTAGAAAGTATTATTTTTTTCATTCTTCTTTATTTAATCGCAGGGCGATAGCCCATTTGGTTTAATTTTCCGATCCCTTTGGATCGGAAACAAGATTGTTTGCAAAGCAAACTCCAACTAATACTCCGATGGCTCTGCCTCGGGGTAGTTTATTTCCTTATACCATATTGAAATGGTATATATTGCTATATACAAATATAACTAATATTTCCATTTTATATTACAACCCACACTAGGCTCTTGATGCTGATTAATAGGAATACCCGCTAAAGCATTGTCTAATGCCGTTCGTAAAGAGTTGCCATTTAACTCAACCGCATTTCCGGGCCGAGAACCATCCAACTCGCCTCTGTACACTAAAGAAAGGTTTTTGTCGAATAAGAAGAAATCAGGAGTGCAAGTAGCTTTGTATGATTTAGCCACTTTTTGAGATTCATCGTATAAATATGGAAAAGGATAATTCCATTTCTTTGCCTCTTCAAGCATTAATAAGGGGCTATCCTCAGGATAATTTTCTACATCGTTTGAACTTATCGCCAAAATGGCCACATCTTTTGGTAAATAAATATGCGCCATACTAAGTAGCTCAGATTGTACATGTTTTACATAAGGGCAGTGATTGCAAATAAACATTATTAAAGTAGCACGTTTACCAAAGCTCGCTTCGGCTAATTCAATAATGTTACCTGATATCACATCGGGTAGTTCAAAGCTTGGCGCAATTGTACCAAGTTCCAACATACTAGATGGTGTAAGTGACATAAAATACAGTTTAATGAATACGCAAGTTAATTACAATACATAAAAAAACAATAGTTCATTAAAATGATATTTAAAGGAATTAATTAAAATTATCATATTTTAAATTATTGTAATTTTAATCATTTATATATTTTTTAAGGAATTTAATTAAAAATAAACAACCAATAAATAGATAAAGAAAAACTATATAAAATATTGATTTCTTCCTCCAATTAATCAATTATAGGTTATTTAATCTACTGATTTATAGCATTCTAACCCTTGCCACTATAAGTTTAAATTTAATTCAATTTAATTCTTCTTCAAGATTATTTTATTATCTATCTTTTCGAAAAATATCTATTTAAAACCATTTTGGCGGAAGAAAATAATCATAAAAGACGCAAGTTTCTCTTTAATCCTTTAACGAGACCACTACCCTATGTAGGGCTGATTATTGCTATTTTACTTATTGTTTTTCACCAAGCCATCCGTAATTACACATCAGAAACCATTGGCGACATACTGGTTAATTCAATAAAAGAGGCTACTGGAGGTGTTTATAAAACTTCTTATGATGTGGTTCGTTTTGACATTATATCAAGAGAATTACGCATTATTAACTTAAATATAGCCTTAGATACAACCGTAATCAGTAAAGAAGATTACTTAAAAACTCGGCCTAATTTAGTAGATGTTAATACACCAATTGTAGTTATAAAACTTCGTTCAATATTACCACTACTACTTAATAATCAATTATTTATAAGTTACATAGGTGCTAGAGAACCCAGATTTAATCTAGTAAAAAGTTTGTATTCTTCTGTTAAAAAAGGAGCAAAAAATAATAATAAGAACGATTTTATTGAAGTTTTTAACACCTATTTTACAGCATTAGAAATCGACAGTTTTAGAATAGAGAAAGGTGGGTTTAGTTTTTCTACACATGCTGAAAATGAAGAGGAGATTAAACTGATACATGTTGGAGAATTTACCACGATGCTTAAAGGTTTTCGATTAGACTCTCTAAGTCCAGCTATTTTATTTAAGGGAATTAAGGCTAAAAGTTTTGAATTAGAGGTAATTAATCAAGAAGTTAACCTGCCCAAAATAAACCAAAGTATCTATTTTAGTCGCTTACACGTATCAACCATTGATTCTACTTTTGTATTAGACAGCTTGAGGGTTAAAAACATTCGCCAAAATACAGGAAAATCCAACTTAAATTTAGCTGTAAAAAAATTGAAGATACTTGGGTTTGATTTTGAAAAAACATTTTCTGAAAATAGCATTGAGGTAAATGAAATACACATTATTGAACCCGCTTTAAAGTTTAAAAAACTTCGATTTTCGAAAATTAAAACCAAAGAAAAAACTCCCCAAGAAGACCTCTATTCCTATTTTAACCAGCTTAATGTTAAAAGCATAAATATATATGATGGTTCGTTCGATTACGAAGGAAAACGACTAAGTAAAATAGATAATTTTAACTTAAAAATTGCCAACTACTCCATTAATCAGGAAGATTGGGGCACAAACAAGCCAATTTCAGGGTTTAAATTGGTTGATTTAGAGGCGTCTAATATATGGCAAGAGCTACCAGACAGTATTCATATTGCGAAAATAAAATCCATTAAATACAGCGGAAATAACAAACGATTAGTTCTAAGTAATTTAAAAATTAACCCTTTGCCAAAAAGAAAAAGCTATAAATTATTAGCTAAAAGAAATACTAACTTTATCGCAACTTCAACTATTAAAACCATTACGTTAACGGATTTTATTCCTGAAGATTTAGTGCTAAATAACAATTTAAAAATTGATTCTTTAGTTATTGAATCGCCCAAAAGCTCTGCTATTCAATATCCTAAAATGAGGATTAAGAAAAATGCACCCAATATTAAGCGTAGCTTCAAATTTAGCATTAGTCATTTTATTACTAATAACGGCTCATTAAGATTGAGGCAGTATCAAAACAAGACCAATAGCCTAACAACATTAAGTGGGATTTACATTAATTCATCTTCGATATCAGAAAAAACGAAAGCCGACAATTTGCCTCAGCGGTTTAAACTACGTATCAACAACGGCAATAGTCAATTAAAAAACATGGGGCATAATGCCGCTTTTAGTGGAGTTAGAATAGATCAAACTAAATCAGTTTACATTAAACAGGTTAGCTTAAAGCCCGATAGTACTACACTCCCCTATCACCAAATTAATGCGCAGGCAAATAATGTACTACTCGAAGGCATAGGCCTAAACGAACTGCAAGCTCAAAATCTTATATTAGATTCTGTTTTAATTGGCAAATTAACGCTTAATGCTGATTTAACTAGGGCTAATTTTATAAAAAATAAAAAAGGAAAATCATCACTTAAAAGTGTACTAATAAATAATTTTATTTTAGCAGATGCCACTATAAATAGCAAGCAAGGTAATACCGTGGTTAATATTAAGGAGGGTAATTTGGCATTAAATAATATTTTAATCGACTCATTAAATATCGAAGCAACACCAATAATTAATTTCAATAATGCCATTTTGAGCTTTAGCGGAGCTAATTTTGAAAACAAAAAAGAGGGCTTAAAATTAAGTAGCCAAAGTGGGCATTTTAATGAAGCAGACTCCACTTTTATACTAAAAAACATTCAATACTTATCGCCAGATAAAGGGAACAAAATAAGCTTAAAAGCACTTAAAATTGCAGGATTTGATAAGGATAAATTTATACAGCATAACGCATTACACATAAGCAAAATTGAACTAATTAATCCATTAGTTATATTGGCATCTAAAGCTAAAAGAGATAGCTCCTCTAGCTCTTTTAACCTAGATCAGCGCATACTAAAAAAAGGACTTAGTAGAATTAATCTCGACACTTTGCAAATTATAAACGGCCAAAGTATTATTAACTTACCCAATAATAGAGAACTTGAGTTAAGCTCATTTAAAGGAATAGTAACCAATTATATGATTGATACCACAACCACTATTTTTAGTGCTATCAACAATTTTAAAGGAGTTTTTGACCTTAATAACATTTATTTAAAAGGACTAACTGATACACTTACCATTGCCAAAATTCATTTAGATACGTATCGAAATTTTATTTGGACTGACTCTATCCATTTTAACGCTCAATTAGCAAAAAACAATTTGGCAATTGCATCCCCAGGAATAGCCATTGACCATATTGACATTCCAAAATTATTGAGAAAAAAAATAGCCGTATCGCGCATATCAACAAGAAATAACGTTGTTCGCTTAACTCAAACGGATAGTACAAAAAATACCCATCCTATTAAAATACCTAAGATTTTAATTCCTCTGGATATTGAAATTACTGATATTAATTTCATTAATACGCATTTTAAATACCGTAAACTTCATCAAAAGAAACACCTTCTTAGGTACCTAAACTTCGACATCAAATTAGATAGCCTTAATGCCGAAGAAGGACGATTTTTTGACATCGTTAAACACACATCTGATGCACGATTTAGGGCTTATGATTTTTCCTTCAATTTACCTGATAGCCTAAATACCATAGGTTTTGATACACTTTTAGTATCTAGTAAAAAGTCGAAAATAGAGCTTACTAACGTTACGCTTACCGCACGATATCCAAAATATGAATATGCCAATCAAGTTGGTTATCAAGTTGATTGGAAGGATTTATTACTCAAAAAAATTCATGTAAAAAACATTGATTTTGTTGAATTAATAGAGAATAAGACATTATTATGCAATAAAATTACTTTAGATGAGGGTCATTTAAAGTTGTTTAAAGATAAGCAATTACCGTTTCCTTCCAATCGAGTAGTGCCTCTTTTACAAGAGCGTGTAAAAGGCATTGAGCTGTCTTTAAAGATTGATTCGATTGAAATCAAAAGTTTTGATATACATCAATCAACATTGCAATCAACTGGATTACAAGAGGGCGGAATTACGTTTATAAACACCAATGGGCTAATTACCAATATTACCAACGATAGCTTAAGATTGAGTAATAATAGAATGCTAGAGGTAATAGCAACAAGTAGTATAATGGGTTCAGGCAATTTATTTGCTGAGTTTAAATTTGATATGCTTGATAAAGATAACCTGTTCTTTTTTGATGCCAAACTTGGACCAATGGATGCCAAAGCCTTTAATAATATATTAGAGGCCGCAGCATTTGTAAAAATTAAAAGTGGAGATATACGCTCATTAAACTTGCAAGCTACTGGCAATAAAAAATATGCTTACGGAGGAATGTCTTTTATATATAGCAATCTTAAAGTAGAAACAATAAACAAAAAAACGCTTGAAAATAAAGGTATGGGTAAGGTAATTAAAACCTTTTTCGCCAATGCGTTTGTGGTAAAAAAGAATAATTCAAGAATTAAGTTTATCTCTCGTAGAGGTGGCATGTACTATGAACGAGACATTAGCCGAATTACCCTTGATTATATGGCAAAAACGGCTATTAGTGGTGTGGTAAGCAGTATTGGCGCCAAAAGTAATAATAAGCAGATAAAGCAAATTACTAAAGACAATAAAGAAGCACGCGACCTAGAAATGAAACGAGAAAAAGAGTTGAAAAAAGCAGCTAAAAAGAAAGCCAAGAAAGAATAATGAAAATTGGCATATTATCAGATACCCACGGATGGCTAGATAAACGCATATTACATTACTTTAAAGATTGTGATGAAATTTGGCATGCTGGAGATGTAGGCTCCATGGAAGTAATCGAAGAACTCGCAGCTTTTAAACCGCTTATTGGGGTGCATGGCAATATTGATAACCAAGAAATAAGAACCGTGTTTCCTGAATTTAAAATGATTAAAAGAGAGGGAATAAACATACTTATTACCCATATTGCAGGTACGCCAAAATATTATAATAAGGCTGTTTCGAGCAAGTTAAAGGAAGTAATTCCAAATATGTTAGTTTGTGGCCATTCGCATATTTTAAAAGTAATGCCTGATAGGCAAAAGTATAATATGCTTTATGTAAATCCTGGTGCTGCTGGCAAACTTGGGTTACATAAAATGCGTACAATTATTCGATTTGAAATTAACCAAGGAAAAATTGAAAATATGGAAGTGATTGAATTAGGCAAACGCAGTAGTTTGGATTAAATAAGCGTTGGCCATCACCTTAAATCCGCAAGGGAAACCTATTAAAATGGCATTACAAGCCTTAACCCGTGTTATTCACCAAAAAGGTAATCTAATGATAGAGATCTAATCTTCAATCAAATACACTTGATTTTTCTGTAAATAATCATACCCTAATTGGGGAAGACTCTATTTTTTTAATCGCAGGGCGATAGCCCATTTGGTTTAATTCTCCGATGGCTCTGCCTTGGGGTAGTTTAATTATAGTTTCTTTAATTTTTTAAACTTGCGATTCAGTCTAAAATCTTCAATCCCGTTCATCAGTTTTCGTAGCCAATCATAATACAAACTAATGGTTAAAAAGAGTGTCATAAATATAATTACGAGCATATTCACGTAAAGTGTGTCTATTTTTTTATAAGCTATTACCTTTTCTGGGCTATAAAATTGACTAGCAATCTCTATCAATTTAGATTCATTGGGTTGGTAATAAATAGGATAAATTTTCTGGATAAGCTTCCCATTTCCATCTGCTATTCTAGTGGTTTTATTCTTACCTTCTAGCATTTCATTTAGCGTGTAGTTATAATTTTTAATGCGTAAAAATTGCTGTAATTGTAAACCGTATGGGGTATCGGTAAGTAACTGCTTAACACTGTCTAATTTGTTATTCCACCTTTGATTTTTATTTCGGTAAAACCGTTTAAGGTTCTTTAAAAACAACTCGGTTTCTTCGTAAATTTCTCGGTTAAATGTAGAGAGATCAATAGCGTTTACATTACTAAAATTATTTTTTCCTACTAATTTTAGTTGTCTATCAATTTCATATTTTAATATTTCTAAATGTTTTTTTACCACTTTTATAGAATCTGGATTGGCCACTAAAAAATCAAACTTATTTCCTACGGCTGATAAATGTGTTTCTAATGAAGGCACATAATAAGTGCTATAATAATCTGCTAAGGCAATTTCTCTTTTGTGCTCGTAAAACTGCTTATTATAGGCGTTTTCTTTAAATTGGTTTACTGCCAAAGCCTCAAAAGCCCAGCGCGAAGCCATTAAGTTACTCACTAACGGCACTTTATCTAAATTACTTAGTTGGGGGTTAAATTTATCGAAACTAATAATAACTCCACTTAAAACCAATTGAGGAATTACGAGTAGTGGAATTAATATATATACGGTAACAGCCGATTTAAAAGCGGAAGATATATTTAGCCCAAGTAAATTGGCAAAGCCTGCTGTAAAAAACATAATGGCCCACATAGAGAGTGTCATGCCATTTACCTGTAAAATTAAATTACCTATAATAACAAAACTCAAGGTTTGAATAGCCGAAATGGAAAATTGGACGGCAATTTTAGAAGCCAAATAACTGGCTCTACTCAAATGCAAAAACGATTCTCTCTTCAGCATTTTACGATCTTTTATAAGCTCCTCGGCACTTAATGTAAGGCCTATAAAAAGTGCAATAATTACGGTCATGAAAAAGTAAACTGGAATGTTATCGTTATTCATAAACGAATAAGACGAGTTGCCATTAATATTTTCGTAATACCTAATGAGTACGCCCAAAAAGAGTGCTAAAATAGGAGCTTCTAAAAAAGTAATAACCAAATATTGCTTATTGGCGAGTTTGGTGCGGATATCCCTAATGCCAAAAATTTTTAATTGCTGAATACGCCCAGGGTTTTTCTGACTAATTTCTATGGCCTCATCCAAGTGTTCAATTTGGGGCAATTCTATTTTTTTCTTATAATACTCATACCATTTTGAAGGAGAAATTCTTCTGTTATCAGTAAGACGCCCATATTCATTTACCGTTTTATTCTCTAAAATATTAAAAATCTGTTCCGATTTTATATTGCCACACTCCATGCAAGATCCTTGGTCTTTATTAACCATATTTACAATGGTTTTAAAGTAAACTAAGGCTTCTACGGGGTTGCCGTAATACACTTGATAACCCCCAACATCCAAAATTAGTAGCTGATTAAACATTTTAAAAATATCGGAAGAAGGCTGATGGATTACGACAAATATTAGCTTGCCTTGCAATGATAACTCCTTGAGCAAATCCATAATATTAATGGAATCGTTAGAAGAAAGACCTGAGGTTGGTTCATCCACAAATAATATACTTGGCTTACGCAGCAGTTCTAACCCTATATTTAGTCGTTTTCGTTGCCCACCGCTAATGGTTTTATCTAATGTAGAACCTACTCGTAAATCTTTAATTTCAGAAAGTCCCAAACTTTTTAATGTACTTTGAACTAGATTGTGGGTTTGTTCAATAGCATGGTTACCGAATGTTAGCCGAGCAGCATAATATAGATTTTGATAAACGGATAACTCTTCCACTAAAAAATCATCTTGCGGAACTAGGCCAATAACGCCTCTTAAACTTTCTGCTTCTTTGTATAAATCTTTGCCATTTAATAATACAGTGCCTTTGGTTGGATCGGAGCTGCCATTTAAAATGTTTAACAACGTTGATTTTCCAGAACCAGAAGCGCCCATAATACCTACCAGCTTCCCTCCTTCTTCTGCAATATTTATATCCTGTAATCCTATAACACCTGATTTGAATTCGTAATAAATGTTTTTAGCTTCAAAAGATATTTTGTTTACAACCTCTTTTTTTAAAAACTTTGAAACAACATCACTATAATAAATAGGATGTATTTTATTACCTCTTATACTACTGCCCGTTGGAAAAACATAAATTTTACGGCTTCTAAAGTGATTACTGTTTAGTGTAAGTATTGAAATGCCTAAATACTTTATAAAGTATGTATCAGCATCTGCAATTCTCATTATCACTATCATACCTGTTAAATTACGAGATATAATATGTGCTGATTTTTGTTTATGATCTGCCGAACCTTCATCTACAATTAATATTTCTTTGCAGTCAAGCTCTTCAATATCCTGCCCTATTAAAAATAGTTTTATTAGGTCTGTTTCTTTTTGGCTAATGTGTATCGCCTCACTTATATAAAAGATGAGATTACTTTGACGCTCCGATATGTTGCCATCTTGCAACATTAACTCAATCAATTTTAAAAGTAAAACTAATTTTTGCTGCTTTGTTAGGCTCTCATTAATTACCTTGCAAATATCGAGTATTTTAGCCCAATCGGCTATGTATTCAGCCGTTTCAGAATCAAAATCCTCTAAATTATGGCTAACAGATTGCTCAATTTCGCTATCAAATACCTCAATAAAATTGGCAATAGTATCGTGCGAAACATGAATGATTAGAAACTCCTTTAAATTATTACGCTCGTCATCAGTAATACGCTCTTTTGCCACAATGGCAAAAAGGCGAACTATTAACATTAAAAGTTCTTCATTCATTCGATGCTATAATTCGTAATCAAAGGGTGTTATTGCTCCCTTTAATTATAGTGTAAAGTTAAACCTCACCATTATATTCATAGGCTATGATGCTACATCAATTTTGAAGTCTTAGAATGCGGGTTAAGCGTCTTTCAAACGTACAACATCTGCTAAAATAAGTAGCCCTTCTTCTAAATACACATCTTTTAATTTTAGCTTATTTTCCGAAGTTTTGCTTGTTATTCCTTCTATCGAGTACTCTACAGCTTCTAGTTCACTGGCAGAAGGTTTTAATTTTGCATCATCCTCCATTTCTTTTCTTCTAACGGCTTCGTTTAAGCTAATTTTTTTAATGCTTCTTTGCTTTTTAAGTCTCTCCAAATCTAAAATTAAGTCTTGTAAGTCTTTATCAGATTCCGCTCGGTGGTTATAAAGTTCGTTTAACTTGGCTATAAATTCTTTATTAATGGTGTTGTCTAACTCATAATTGGCTGCGGGTATTTTATCCCATTTTAACGCACTTTCATACGAAGATTCACCTACTTCGGTATGATTAAATGCTGATGGCAGTTTAACATCTGGTGTAACGCCTAAATTTTGTGTACTCCCTCCGTCTATTCTATAAAATTTTGCCGTTGTTAATTTAAGCTGACCTAGCTTTTCTTTTTCTTCAGGGATGTACTGCTGCAACCCAATAAGACTTTGTACGGTTCCTTTGCCAAACGACTGTTCGCCTATTATTATCCCTCGATTATAATCTTGAATGGCTGCTGCAAAAATTTCGGATGCTGACGCACTTAATCTACTTGTGAGCACGGTTAAGGGTCCATCGTAAAATACTTTATTGCTTTTATCATCTTCTTGATGAATTTTATTGCCATAATCTTTTACTTGCACTATTGGACCATGATCAATAAATAAACCTGTTAGCTCTACGGCTTCATCCAATGCGCCTCCTCCATTTCTTCTTAAATCAATAAGGATACCATCAATCTCTTTTGTTTTAAGATCGGCAACGAGTTTTTCAACATCTCTTGTGGTACTATTAAATTCATTATTTCCATTATGGGCATTTTTAAAATCTTTATAAAACGAAGGAATGTTTATGACCCCTAAACGATAAGGATTTCCTTCTTTTACAAACTCATAAACGGAGCTTTCGGCACGGGCATCTTCTAAATTTATTTTATCCCTTACAATTGTAACAATTTGAGGTTTTGAAGAAATGCCTCCTTCTGCTTTAAGCACATTTAATCGCACTAACGTGCCTTTTTTGCCACGTATTAATTGAACAACATCATCATTTCGCCAACCAACTACATCAATCATTTCGCCTTCTTTCCCTTGCGCAACACCAATTATTTTATCATTATCGTGCAGTTCATCTCCTTTAAAAGCTGGGCCACCAGGTATAATTGAATATACCACGGTATAGTCACCTTCTTTACTTAATCGAGCACCAATGCCTTCCAAGGATTTACTCATTTCGATATCAAAATTTTCGGCCGTAATTGGGTTAAAGTAACTTGTATGTGGGTCGAGCGACTCTAAATAGCTATTCATAAAAATTTGATAAACATCGGCACTATTATATTGTTGAATGCCTGTTTTATAGCGTGTATATCGCTTGGCTAAAATTTCTTTCGCTTCTTCTTGCGACTTATCGTCTAAAATATGACTCAAAATTTCACTTTTAATATACAATCGCCATAGCTCATTTTGCTCTTCAGCTGTGCTAGAATAAACAGCATCTTTGCGATCCAATTTAAAAAAATCTGCTTTGGTAAAATCAAAGTCTTGCTCCAAAAGCTCATTTACAAAAGCAATTCGCTCATAATATCGTTCTTTAAAAACAGCGAAAATTTGGTAAGGAACACCAATGTTGCCAGCCAGTAGCATATCATCAATATCAAACTTATACCTATCAAACGCAGCAATATCAGAGGCCAAAAAGTATAACTTTGTATTATCTAAATTTTTTAAATAATTGTTATAAATAACACTTGATAGAGAATCGTTGAGTGGTATTTTTTTGTAATGAAACCTTTTGAGTAGCTCTGTAATAAGCACGGTTTCGTTTACATTTTTAGCTTCTGGTTCTAATATCTTTATGGTATCATTTACTTGATACTCTAATTCAAACACAGGAACCTCCTCTACTTTATCAAAGGTTACATTTTTATTAATTGGCAGCAATACAAAACTTGCTAGTGCCAACATGATTGGAATTATAATTAATAATCTCTTCTTCATTTTTTCACTAATTCTCACAATCAACTTTATTTCTACATTAATACAAACAGCCTACAAAATTAGTGATTTATATAATTTCCTAGTAGTTGCGATGCTTTTTTTGATAAATGGTTATATTTTTCGCTGTTTCTATTACTCTCAAGTGGCAAACAACAACTTTGCACTTTACCTAAAATTTTATCACCGAGGAATCTGCGTTATCAAAATCGAAATTATTCAAAAAATCACTTGCTTGCGCAGTACTCTGAAAAAAGAATTCTTTTTTATCCCCTTTAGTAGAAATAATTTCAATCATTAACGATTTTACCTTCCTTTGCCCTTTAAGTACATAGTCTTTAGGTAGTTTATAGTCATTTGCCGATTTTAATATTTTGGCAATGGTGTGCTGAGTGGTTCTTACAGATTGACAATAAGTACATTTATAATTCTTTAAAAGCTTTCCTTCTGAAGTTTCGGTGGCTGAAGTAATAATTTCTTCCTTTTTAATTTTTAGCGTGTTAAATCCACACGAACCACATTCTAAGGCTTCTAAATATCCTAGGTATTTTTCAATTTGTACTTCACCGGTTTCTTCATCTACCCATACATCATAATCAATAGAAAATACATTTTCTTCAGCCTGCATTCCTTCATCTAAATGTACATCTTCTTCTTCCTCACTTAGCAGATGCATTTTATTTCCTGCTTTAGAAATTCTTGGTGTATAGCGGAGCGTAGTTAATTTTCGTTCTAAACTCGTAGGGTAATAAAATTTTAAAATAAGATATACAATGTAACCAATTAATACGCCTACACATAAACTAATAAAAAATCTTACATAAATATAAATTAAGCTTTTTAGTACGGTTTCATCACCAATGGTATTACCAGCAAAGAAAACGGCTGCTGCTAATCCAAAATAAAAAAATTGATATGCTTTTATTCTATTTAGTTTAAGGTAATCATATTTTCCTTTGTATGTTTTTATGGCCGAAAGCTTTAGTACATGTATAATTAATATTACAAGTGCAGCTATTATAGAAATAATAGCTGCTATATACATTATTTGATGCCATCCTTGTAAAAACTGGTTATATTCAGTGCCTGTATTTTCCATAAAAGTAAAAATGTTTATGTTTGTTTAGTCAAATAAGAAATACGAAGATATAACGTAAAAAATTTATAAAGTTTATATGAAAATATTTTTTAAAGCAATCGCCTCTATTAATAAGTTGGTTTTGCCAAGCATGAAACAAAAAGATTTAATGAAACTATCTAAGAGGGATAAAATGCTTGTTGGCTTTCGTTATTATATTACTAAAAAATCGCTTGAGTAAGCAAAAAGTTATAATCTCCTTCTGCCCCCCCTAGAACTGCGGTAATCACGCTTTGGCCCTCTATTATTGCCTCCTCTATTTCTAGATCCTTTTGAATAGCTATCACCCCCTCTGTTATTATTTGACGAGCGTCTAGGCCCTTCATCATCTCTATTTACACGAATGCTCCTTCCCTCAATCTCAAGCCCTGCAAATTTATCTTCGAAAGAGGAACTTCCATCGGTATCTACATCAAAAAATGTACTGGTTTTTTGCATGCTTATATCACCCACTTCACTTCTTTTAATACCTGCTGTATCAGAAATATAATGCACAAAATCAGGAATGGTCATGCCATCAATAGCACCTATATTAATAAAGTATCTATTCTTACCGCTTGTGTTTTCACTTTGTCTTCTATCTCCTCTATCTTTTCTATCCCCTCTATCTTTTCTACCTCTACCTTCGGCATCGCCTCTTTTTCCTTGGAGTTCATTTAGGTCTCCTTCATTTCCATCTTGAATTAATAAATGGTTTAATTGCGTGGTAATTAACCTCTTTAATAAGTCGTTTTCGCTTAAATGGGCAAATTTTCCGTGTAAGCTATACAAAATATCATTGGCCTGTTCATCTACCTCTGTTTTAAGAATTAAATTAGCCCAGTTATTAATTCGGCTTGCTTTTAATTCTTCTACCGTTGGCACTTCAATTTTTTCGAATGTTACCTTAATTCGTTTTTCAAGCTCGGTTATTCTTCGTCCTTCTCTTGGGTTAATAAAAACTAATGATATTCCTTTTTTTCCTGCACGTCCTGTTCTTCCACTTCGGTGCGTATAGCTTTCTAATTGGTCGGGTAATTGATGGTGCATTACATGGGTTAGGTCGTTTACATCAATGCCACGTGCTGCTACATCAGTGGCCACAAGCAGTTGCATGGCACGTGTTTTAAATCGTCTCATTACGGCATCTCGTTGTGCTTGCGAAAGATCGCCATGTAGTGCTTCAACCCCATACCCTAAACTTCCTAAATCATCGGCAATTTGTTGTGTTTCACGTTTTGTTCTACAAAACAAAATAGCCCTCATTTCTGGTTGCAAATCCATAAACCTACGTAATGCGAGCACTTTATTAGCCCCTTTTGTGATTACATATTGATGCGTAATATCGGCATTAGATTTTTGCTCTGCATTAATGGCTACCTCCAAAGGGGCATCCATGTATTTTTTAATAATTCTTCGTATTTCTTTAGGCATAGTGGCCGAAAACAACCACGTAACTCGATCTTCTAACGTATGAGAAAGAATGTTATCAATATCTTCTTTAAAGCCCATATTAAGCATTTCATCCGCTTCATCGAGCACCACATATTTTACATTTGTAAGACTTACGGCTTTACGCTTAATTAAGTCTAGCAATCGCCCAGGGGTTGCCACAATAATTTGTGTTGGCTTTTTAAGTGCTTTAATTTGATTTACGATATTCGCTCCTCCATACACCACCTCCACATTTATTTTTCTATTGTTTTTGGTAAATTCTTTTAGTTGGGCAGCAGTTTGTTGCCCTAATTCGCGTGTAGGAGCCATTATTAATGCTTGTGTTGCTTTGTTATCAACATCAATAAGTTCGATTAAAGGCAGACCGAAAGCAGCCGTTTTTCCTGTTCCTGTTTGTGCTAACCCAATAAAATCGGTTGGGTCATTTTCTAATAACATAGGAATGGCTTGTTGCTGAACTGGGGTTGGGGTTTCAAAACCCATTTGACTTAGTACTTCTACAACACCTGCAGATAGTCCTAATTTGCTAAAATTATTCAAAGAAAATTTATTAAATGAGGTGCAAAGGTAGAAAATTAGAGCGATTTTGTGTTATTATTTGAAATATTACTAAAATCCGCAAGAAAAATCTATTACAAGCCTTAATATACTATCATTCAGTCATTTGCTCGGCATTAGGCACTTACCAATATTCAGCATTGTTTCCCGTCCCAAACACATATGCTACCGATTGATTATCAGATACTTGAAATATATTCTAGTCCAGTTCAGGCAGGCTCATCACGAAGATTAATGAATTAATCAGGCACAAAATAACTTCCTCTATTCTGTACACTTTATTTCTTCACAACCCCTTAGCCCGCATTATTTATGGAATTTAGTGGGTGTAGATACAAGGCGTCTAACTATGTAGATATACAATTGTATTTCAAGTAGTTAGCAACGAAGTGCATGCACCCACTAAATCCAAATAAAAATATAGTTAGGCCAATTTTGGGTGCAACTATTTATAGAAAAAATTAGTGTATTTGGTTGAAAATAAGCTATTTATAAACATATATTAATTTTATGGTGAATAATGCGGGTT
>CAZGDC010000035.1:0-18482 GCA_964524405.1 uncultured Roseivirgaceae bacterium | reverse complement strand
AATCTTTAATATCTTGACTTAAATCAATTTCTTCGGCAGTCCAAAAACTAGCTTCCGCTTTTTTATAATACTCCCATATATCGTCATGCTGAATGGGAAAAAGAACAAACCTGTTCTTATTTTCTTTTAATATGGGTTCTTCAGGCATCATTTTGGTTAATAATTTAAGGTATTACAAAAATGCGAACCTGCTAGTTAGGCAGGAGATTTGGTGTGAATGCTGCCTACAAAAAAGAGGAAACAAAATTGAAAAATCAAGCAGTTTTTAGAAAGAATTTTTTGCTATATTTACCATTAAAAAAATACAATTTATGTATATAACATGCAGAAATACAGAATGTTATAATGGATTATTAAAATTATTACTTTATTCTATATATCTCATATTGAGGCGATTGCAAATTGAAAATATTTTTTTTAATAAATACAAAATATTGGGGAGTAGGCATTCAAAAATATCACCCTGTTTTATTATGGCAGAGTAAACGCTTGGATTTAGATAAACAAACAGCTAAATTTGCACTCCATTTTGGAAAAACTAACTAAAAAGTTTAAAAAAGTAAGATGTACGCAATAGTAGAAATAGGCGGCAAGCAGTTTAAAGTAACACAAGACCAATTCGTTTATGCACCAAAAATGCAAGGCGAGGAAGGCGCTTCCGTAGAATTCGACCGAGTATTGTTAATGGATAACGATGGCAAGGTTGAAGTAGGAGCACCCACAGTTAAGGGAGCCAAAGTTTCAGGTAAAATTCTGGAACATGTTAGAGGAGACAAAGTAATTGTTTTCAAGAAAAAGAGAAGAAAAGGCTATAAGGTTCGTAATGGGCATCGCACAGACTTCACTAAAGTTTTAATTGAAGGTATTTCTAAATAATATAGAAGATGGCACATAAGAAAGGAGCAGGTAGTTCTAGAAACGGTAGAGAATCGGAAAGTAAACGATTAGGCGTTAAAATATATGGTGGTCAGGCTGCAATAGCAGGTAATATTATTGTTCGTCAAAGAGGAACAAAACACCACCCAGGAACCAATGTTGGTTTAGGAAAGGATCATACCTTATTTGCACTCAAATCAGGCGTGGTAAATTTTACTAAAGGAAGAAACGATCGATCGTATGTATCGGTGGAAGAAATAGCAGGATAAAAAGACATTTTTTACACGCTATTTAGTAAAAAGCCTCCCCATTTTTGGGGAGGCTTTTTTGTGTTATTAACCTGGCGGACGCATTTTAGGATTATCAAATAAATAAAACGTCATTCCTGCGGAGGCAGGAATCTCTAAATCAAGTTTTTTAAAAGATTAAAATCCTAATTAATATTCGCCACTTTAATATAAAACACGATTACTTGCAATGTTTAAGTATAAAATAATGTAGGAAGAACTGTATGCAAAAGGAAATGCGGAGAAAGAAACAGTTTGCCATGTATTCAATTGGAAAGCCTGCTTAGAAACGCAAAATTCATCACTATTTTTCTTTAAAATAAAAATAGTCCTATTTATACTTTTTATTATCTATCGATAAAATAAAAATAACAAAATAATAGGAGTTATATTTTTTTATTAATAGGCAAAACACCTAGTTTTAGGGATTGAAAAGTAAATTTATGTTAAAACTAAACAAAAAAGCATGAGAAAAGTTTTACTACTCGGGTTGAGTTTGATTATGGCAGCGACCATGTCATTTGCTCAAGACCGTACAGTATCTGGACAAATTACATCCTCAGAAGATGGATCTACTTTGCCTGGAGTAAATGTAGTGGTTAAAGGAACCACACAAGGAGGAGTTACCGATATAGATGGTAACTATAAGATAACCGTACCCGAAGATGGTGGTACATTGGTGTTCTCATTTATTGGATTAGAATCCCAAGAAATGGAGATTGGTTCTCGTAGTATTATAGATATGCAAATGGCGAGTGATGTGAGGCAACTGAGTGAGGTTGTGGTAACGGCCATGGGTGTTGAAAGAGAGAAAAAGGCATTAGGTTATGCGGTAACTACTCTTGGTAAAGAGCAGATTCAAGAGAACGCAGATAATGACATAGGTAGAATTTTGAATGGTAAAGTAGCAGGTGTGCAAGTAACGGCTACAAGTGGCGTTGCTGGTACGGGCACTAATATTGTTATAAGGGGTTATACTTCTATTAGCGGCAGTAATCAACCTTTGTGGATTGTGGATGGAGTCCCTTTTAATTCTGGAACTAATAGCCAAGGTAATTTTACGGATGGAGCACTAAATACATCCAGTAGATTTTTGGATTTAGACCCCAATAATATTGAGAACATGACTGTTCTTAAAGGACTTGCCGCAACTGTAAAATATGGGCAACAAGGGCGTAATGGTGTTATTATAGTTACTACCAAAACAGGGGGTGGCAAGCAGCAAAATCAAGGGTTTGAAATGACGTTAAACCAATCGGTTTTTGCAACTAAAATTGCTTCACTCCCAAACTATCAAAATACTTACGGCAATGGGTTTCATCAAAATTTTGGCTTCTTTTTTAGTAACTGGGGGCCAAATTTTAATCAACTTGATTCTGTAAATCACCCGCTTTCAGCCTTGCAAGACCCTGAACTAGCGGCCGCTTTTCCAGAGTTTCAAGATGCACAATATGCTTATAAGCCTTATGATAATGTTGAAGAATGGTTTAGAACAGGCATCTCATCTACCACTTCGTTAAATATTAGTGGGGGCAATGAAACTTCAAGAGTAAGTGCCAATGTTACTTATGCCAACGAAACGGGCTTTACACCTGGTAACGAACTTTCTAGGTTTAATATTGGCTTGGGAGGTTCTACACAGCTTTCTAACCGCTTTAGTCTTACATCTTCTTTTAACTATGCGGTAACAGATATGACTACCCCTCCAATAGCACCTAGCTCAGGCAGTAACCCTTCAGGAGATGGGTTATCTATTTTTGCAAATGTATTTTATACACCTCGTAGTGTGGATTTGAATGGGCTGCCTTTTGAAAGTCCCGTTGATAACCGAAGCGTTTATTATAGAAGTGGGAATGATATCCAAAACCCAAATTGGTCAGCTAAATATACAGCTGCATCCAACCAAGTTCAGAGATTTTATGGTAAAAGTGGGTTAAAGTTTGATATTACTGATAACTTATATGTTCATTACAGACTAGGGATAGACACCTATTCTGAAAAGCAAGAATATGTTGTAAATAAGGGTTCTGTGCAAAACGATGATTATATTAATGGGCTATACAGAACAACCAATATTACAAATTCTATTTTAAATCAGGATTTTATTATTGGGTATAATTCTCAGTTAAGCGAAGATTTTCATTTAACAGTATTGGCAGGAGCACAAGATAGAGTTGATAGGTTTGAGCAAACGGGAATTGAAAGTACTAATCAATTGGTTTTTGGTATGATTCACCATTCTAATTTTACAACGCAATCTGGCACAAATGGATTTACTGGCCGATCTATGCATAGAATTAGAGATGAACATATATTTGGAGTTTATGGCGATGTTTCGTTAGACTTCCGCAATTTCTTATTTTTAAACTTACAAGGAAGAAACGATTGGGCATCTACGTTAGAACAGGAAAATCGATCAATTTTTTACCCAAGTGCAAGTTTGTCTTTTTTGCCAACAGAAGTGTTTTCAGGGCTACAGTCTAATACGCTTAATTATTTAAAAATAAGAACAGGGTTTGGTACCTCTGCAGGGTTTCCAAATCCTTATAGAACAAGAACGTTACTTTCTAATAACGCCAGAGGATTCTTAGATGGCGGAGGAAACCCTGTTTCAACCAATGGAGTTTCAAACACATTGGGGAATCCAAATTTACGAGCAGAATTACATCAAGAAATTGAAGTAGGCGTTGAGGCTAGAATGTTTAATAATAGACTGTCTGTTGATTTATCGCTCTATCGAAGAACTACCAATGACTTAATTACTACTGCTCCTATAGACCCCGCAACAGGATTTCGAAGAACAGAAGTTAACATCGGTAGAATTGTAAACAACGGAATTGAGTTGGGCATGAATTACACTGTTTTGCAATTGAATAATGGTTTAACTTGGGATCTTGGTTTAAACTACTTCTTGTATCGAACTATAGTAACAGACCTTGGAGATATTGGACTAGAAGAAATACCTATTGCTGGTTTTACTAACTTAGGGAACTTTGCTATCAAAGACCAACCATTTAGTGTAATGCAAGGAAGCAGAATAGCTAGAGATGATAATGGAAATCGGATAGTAGATGCGACAGGAGGGTATTTGGTTGATGAAGAGATAGGAATTATAGGAGATCCTAATCCTGATTTTAATATTTCATTTATAACGGGTGTTAGCTTTAAAGGTTTTCGCTTAAATGGCCAGTTCGAATGGCGACAAGGTGGAGATGTGTATGCTACTACTGTAGGTACTTTATTAGCACGTGGGTTAACAGAAGATACAAATTTTGATCGCGATCAATCAGTTATCCTTCCAGGAGTATTAGCAGATGGGCGTCCAAATGATATTCAGATTTCTCCTACTACTGCTTATTTTAGTAATACTGGAATATTTTTTGATGAACTAATGGTATATGACGGAACAACGCTAAGATTACGCGAACTAAGTTTATCGTATAGTTTACCTTCCTCTTTATTAGAAAAATTACCTTTTGGTAATGTATCTTTTACATTGAGAGGAGAAAACCTTTGGTTTAATGCTGTTAACATGCCAAAACATACAAACTTTGATACAGATGTGTTGAGTGTTGGAGTAGGCAATGGGCTTGGGTTCGATTTTTTAACAGGGCCTAGTGCTAAAAGGTTTGGTGGAAGTGTTACAATCACATTCTAAATGTAAATAATATGAAATTAATAAATAAAATAAGTAAATATATATTGATGACTCTTGCTGTTATAGGGGTATCATCATGTGATTTGGATAGGTTTATAGAAGACCCAAACGTCCCATCTCCGGAAGATGCAAATATTGATTTTGTGATTAACAAAGTTCAATTAGATTTCAACACATTTTTTCAATCCGTAAGTAGAGATGGAATGGAAGTTACAAGGATGATTGCTCCATTTGGCATAACTTATGAAAATGCATACCAACCTCTTTCCTTTGATTTTATTTGGAGGATGGCCTATGCAGAGTTACTAATTGATGCAAAAACGTTGATACCGTTAGCCGAAGAAAGAGAATTGTTTGTGCATTCAGGTATAGCTAAAATACTTTCGGCTTATACTTTAATGACCTTGATTGATAATTTTGGGAGGGTGCCTTATTCTGAAGCATTTAATCCTGATAATTTTATGCCAAATGCGGATACGGGTCAAGAGGGATATGCTTCAGCATTACTTTTGATTAATGGAGCTATTGAGGACTTTCAAAAGGAATCTTTTGAAAGTCCAGCGTTTGATATTTATTATGGTGGAGATGCAGACAAATGGTTAACTTTTGCTAACACATTAAAACTTCGTTATTATCTGCAAGTTAGATTAGTAGATGGTTCTGCGGTAGGTGAAATTAACACATTACTTGCAGCAAACGACTTAATAGATACACCAGATGAAGATTTTGCATTTCAATATGGAACTAATCTGATAGATCCTGATACGCGTCATCCTCTTTTCTCCACTAACTATGTTACAGGAGGCCGTGATTATATGTCTAATTCTTATATGTGGAACTTGTATGATGGACGCCCATTTGAAGATCCGCGCATGAGGTATTATTTTTATCGCCAAGTATCTGCAACAACAGAAGACGTTAATGAATTGCAGTGCATTTCCGTTCAGCCTCCTCCACATTACTCAGCAGGAACAGTGTTTTGTGCTGTTGGTGATGGATACTGGGGTAGAGACCACCTAAGTAATGAAGGTGTTCCGCCAGATAACTTAAAAAGAACAGTGCCAGGTTTATACCCAGGAGGAGGGAGATTTGATAACGATGATTTTGAAAGTGTATTATTAACAGATGGTGCGGCAGGAGCAGGAATTTCACCTATACTTATGCATCCATTTGTTGATTTTATGAAAGCAGAAGCTACTTTAATGATGGGTACTTCGGGCGATGCAAGAGCAAGTTTAGAAGCAGGAGTTAGAAACTCTATTTCATCAGTAATGAATTTTAATATAGCATTTGTCGATCTTTCTCATGATCCTTCACAAGCAGATATAGATGCGTATGTAGGACTTGTATTAGCTGATTATGATGCAGCATCAAATCAAATGGATGTAGTAGCCAGAGAATTTTGGTTATCTTTATGGGGAAATGGAATTGATGCACTCAATTTGTATAAAAGAACAGGAGGACTTCCTTCTAATATGCAACCCGCACTAGCTGCTTCTCCAGGAGAATTTCCAAGAACGTTTTTCTATCCTAATAACTATGTTGAAGCTAATGCAAATGCTGATCAAAAATCAACAACGGAACAAGTTTTTTGGGATACAAATCCTGCTGGAATAATTAAATAATTAAATAATTAAACAATTATGAAAAATATAAAAATTATTATATCATTTCTATTTATTACAGCAGTAGTGCTGTCGTGTAGAGATGCTGACAAAGATCCCTTGGGGTTCGATAAACTAACCAACGGGGCCTTTATGAGACAAATAGAGTTAGTAAGTGGATCTTTTGACTTATTTAATTTTTCTGAGGCTGAGTTTGTGATTACATTAGAAGCCGAGGATGCAAATGGAGGAGATTTATTTGCCAGCTATGATATTTATGTGGCTTTTATAGATAACACACCTATAGGTGAAGACACCTTTAATATAGCGGAAGTATTTGTTAAAACAATTGACGCTTCGGCTTTTACAAAAGATCCAGAATCTGGTTTGCCAAGAGCAACAATTACGGTTACTTCGGCTGAAGCAATGGCTGTACTCGGCATTACAGCTGTTGATTTAGATGGAGGAGACACATTTGATTTTAGGGGAGAAATGCACTTATCTGATGATCGTAGTTTTACGATTACTAGTACTGGGCCAAATATTGCGGGTGGTGAATTTTACAACTCTCCATTCTTTAATAGAGTGGCTGTTGTTTGTGAATTTAACCCTGAATTTTATACAGGTGATTATATGCTGCTTCAAACAGCAGGGCCAAGCGATCCATTTTTTGGAGGAGATAGATTTATGAATGGAGTGGTTACTTTAAGTGTTGGTGAAACATCTACTCAACGGGTTTTTGATTTAACTTACGTAACTTTTACAGGTATTGCATTTACGGTAAATTTGGTTTGTGGTAATGTAGTAATCCCTTTTCAAGGATCTGGTATCGGGTGCGGTGGCCCTGGCATGAACTGGATTTCAGATTCAGCAGATCAAGCAACTTTTTCTATAACAGATGACAGTATTTTAGTTATTACTTTTATCGAAAATATAGATGGAGAATGTGGCTTACCTGCTGAGCCTGGTACGCAAATTACACTAACAAAAATGTAATAATGTTTTTATTATAATTTTGTAGATAGAAGGAGCAATTTAATTGCTCCTTCTTCTATTTTTTAGTTTTTAAGCACTATTTTTTTAATGTATCATTCTAAGGGAGAATCCCTCGCCTTTAGGCGAAGACTTTAGTTTATTTATCTTTGTGTGCGATGCAAAATTATCGAAAAACAAGCCTTATCACTTATGATTGTAAATACGATATAGTTTGGACTACCAAATAGAAAAAAGTTTTTGGAGGAGAAGTAGTAGGCAATCGAGTGAGAGAATTAGTAAGCGAAATGTGGTAGAAATTCTTCAAGGTCACATATCTAAAAATTATTATACTTGTTTGTTTTAGTCCCCCTCTCACCTAGCTATATTAAAGCTAGTTCAATATTTGAAAAGGAAGAGTTGATGCAAGGAATAAAAATGTATCACGATTATTTTTTGGTTGTTATTTATGGGGTAGAGGATATTTTGTAGCTACAATCAGGGAACATACCAGATGAAGTCATTTTGGAATATCCAAAACCAAGAAATAAAGAGTTTATAAATGTTGAGTAGCTTTAGCCGATAGTAGTTTAATTAATTCATAATTAATTTAGTAGTTTAACTAATTCATAAATAATTTAGTATGAAATCAATTCTAATTATTGGTATAATCATTTTACTAAGTGTAAATTTAAAGGCTCAGTTTATAAATATTTCAGGTTCTTCAGGAGTAGAACATGTAAATTTAACCAATTCGCTTATGGGTGGCGGAGCGGCATTTTTTGATTATAATAACGATGGTTTTTTAGACCTTTATGCTACTTCGGCCATTGGAGGTGACAAACTCTACCAAAATTTTGGAGATGGAACGTTTCAAGATGTATCTAAACAATCTAATATTACTTCTATCACATCACCTTATTACACTTTTGGTGTTATTTATGGCGATATTAATAATGACTCTTTTGAAGATTTATTTATAACAACATTTCAAGACTTTGAAAATAACCTACTCTTATTGAACCAAGGCGATGGCACCTTTGTTGATATTTCATTAACTTCAGGATTTTCAGAACCAATGTCCAGTACTAGTGCAGCTTTTCTTGATATTAATAATGATGGTTTTTTAGATTTATATGTTACCAACTACATTGATTTTTTCAAATTTGAAATTGATGACAATGGTATAATAACAGGTATTGATCATAAGTGTTTGAATGACAAAATGTATCTTAATAATGGCGATAGTACTTTTGCAGAAATAACGCAAGCGTATGGCATTGATAATAATGGATGTGGGTTAGCTGTTGTTTCAACAGATTACGATTTGGATGGAGATCAAGATATTTATGTGATAAATGACCATGGAATGTTTGTAAAACCAAATACCATGTATAGAAATAATTTCCCCTCACCAGACTTTACTGATGTTTCGGAATCACTGCAATTGAATTCGGAAATTTATGGGATGGGAGTAGCTACAGGAGACTATAATGCTGATGGATATCAAGATTTTTATGTAACTAATTTGGGGAATAATGTATTTCATATTCGTAATAATGAAGGCAGCTACGATGAAGTTGCTGAAAACAGGGGCGTCCAAAATGGATTTTACGAAGACAGCATAAGAGCTACTGGATGGGCATCTTTTTTCTTTGATTATGATAATGATACAGACTTAGATTTATATGTTACTAATGGCTATATAAGTGCGGGGTATTTTGGTATTAAAACAACCCTTACCGACTATAATGTATTATTTGAAAATGATGGTTTTGGCAATTTTACGGATGTATCGTTAAATTATAGTGCAATTGCTTCGCCTTTTATAGGCAGAGGAGCCGCGCGCGGAGACTTTGATAATGATGGAGATGAAGATTTTTTTATAGTGAATGCAAATGATGAGTTTGAAGATATATCGATGCTAATAAGAAATGACTTTGAAGGCAATAATTGGGTTTCAATAAAACTAGAGGGAGCAGATACTATTAGCACGGATGCATTTGGTTCGATGGTTAAAGTTTTTCTTGGCGAAAAAAAATTTATTAAACATGTTAATTCTGGAGGATCTCATGCTTCCCAGCACTCTCGCATTTTAAATTTTGGATTGGGTGCGGCTGTTTCTATAGATTCACTGATAATTACTTGGCCAAATCAAATTAGTAGTAAGTTTTATTCTGTTGCAATTAATAAAAACTACCAAGTTAATTATGAAGAACCAGTACTATATATCTTGGGGTGCATGGATAGCACATCCATTAGTTTTAATCAAGAAGCAACCCTTAATAGTGGTTGTATTATTGATAAAGTTATAGGTTGCACTGATTGGAATGCACTGAATTATGATAGTTTAGCGAATTTTAATGACGGGAGTTGCGAATACCCGGTTACCCCTCCTGATGTTGACGATGATGATCCTAATCCTAATCCTGATAATTTAATAACAAGTTTAGACAATTCACAAGAAGACAACCTTAAAATATATCCTAACCCTGCACATAATCAATTAATAGTAGAAGCACTTCCAACTAATATTAACCAATTAAGATTTGAGATATATACAATAACAGGTAAACAAGTATTAGTTAATCACGAAATCTATTTAGGGAAAATAATATTTGACATATCGGAAATTACTCAGGGCTTATATATTATGAAAGGAGTATTAAAAAGTAATAATAAAGTAATAATAACAACTAGAGTTGTTATTAAATGAAGCACTTTATTTTGACATTCGTTTTTATGCTCTTACTTAAAAGCGGTACTTATGCTCAGTTTGAAGATATTGCGAGTTCAAGAAACTTAAATCATTTGCATAATTCGCCTTTTTTGATGGGAGGAGGACTCGCTTTTTTTGATTATAATAATGATGGGTTAGAGGATATTTATTATACGGGAGGTGCAGATACAGATAAACTTTATAAAAATTTAGGGAATGGATTGTTTAAGGATGTTTCTAGTCAATCTGGCATTCTTTCAATTACTATGGATTTTATGACTGCAGGCGTTGTTAATGCGGATATTAATAATGATAATTGTGAGGATATATTTGTTACAGTTTTTGATGAGTTTCAAAACAATCTCTTATTTTTAAATAATTGTGATGGAACTTTTACGGAAATTTCGAATGCAGCAAATATAATTGAAACAGCTAAAAGTGTGAGTGCAACTTTTATAGATATAAACAATGATGGATTTATAGATATTTATGTAGGCAATTACATTGATGAATCGAGTTTTATCTTTGATAATAATGGGGAGGTTATAGGTTTTGATCACACATGTTTCCCTAATTTTTTATATAAAAATAATGGCGATAATACATTTACCGAAATGGCCTTTGATTATGGAGTTAATGATACTGGATGTGCATTAGCAGTAATTGCTTCAGATTTTGACCAAGATGGGGATACGGATATTTATATAGCCAATGATTTTGGAGAGTTTATAACTCCTAATATATTATATGAAAATAAAATAGAGAGTCAATCATTTGTTAAAGTTCCTGACTCTCTTGGCTTAAATGTTGAAATTTATGCAATGGGCATAGCAATTGCAGATTTTGATAATGATTTAGACTTAGATTTTTATATTACTAATCTTGGAAAAAACGTTTTGTTAGAAAATAATAATGGTATTTTTTCGGATAAAGCAGAAGTGATGGGAGCAATGGATGAATTTGCTGCTGAGGGCAGTAGATCTACAGGCTGGGGTACTTTTTTTTTCGATTATCAAAATGATGGATACCTAGATATTTTTAATGCGAATGGATTTATTGGAGCAGCTGATTTTTTAAACACTACATCGTTTGACCCGAATACTATTTTAAAAAGTAACTCAGCACTTAATTTTACGGATGAAAGTGATGCACTTAATATTAATTCAACCCTTATTAATAGAGGAGCTGCCTACGCAGATTTTGATAATGATGGAGACCTCGATTTTTCTGTTGTTACTGTTAAATCAAGCGCAACAGCAGATGCAACCAATATTCATTTTTATGAAAATAAAATAGACAATAATAACACCTGGCTACAGGTTGATTTAGAGGGCACTATAACTAATAAAACTGCGTACGGAACCCAGGTTTTGGTTTATACGAACGAGCATATATACATGCAAGAGTTAATTAGCGGAGGTACACATGCCTCTCAAAATAGCCAAATTTTACACTTTGGACTGGGGACAAGTACAAAAATAGATAGTATTAAAATCAAATGGCCATTATCGCAATTACAAACTTTTTTTAATATCCCAATAAAAAAGAGAATTGCCATTATTGAACAATCTCCAAATTATGATATTATGGGGTGCATGCAAAGCTACGCTTTAAACTATGACCCAGACGCTACTGTTTCTGGAGGTTGTTTTACAGCTAAAACATTTGGTTGTACCAATGCATTAGCATCAAATTTTGACCCTAATGCATTGGTGGATAATGGCAGTTGTGAAGGCATCGTTTTATCGTCATTAGCTTCTTTACTGGATTATTCTTCGGTATTCCCAAACCCATTTAATAATTACCTTAAATTTAGCTTTTCTAAGAAAAAGGAAATAAAAATTTATAGGTATAATGGGACATTGGTGGAAAAATTTATTTGTACTGCCGAAAACATAATTACATTAGATACAAATAAATATAGCAAAGGGATGTATTTTGCTATTATTTTTGATGTTAAATCGAACTCAAGTATTACTATAAAATTATTTAAATAGCATAATAATGAGATATTTTTTATTTTTTATTTTTTTGGTAGTTACAAGTTGCAAAACCCCAGAAGAAACGCTAAATCAGGAATTAGATATAGCGTTAATTGACGCTATAGAAATTACTAATCATACATTAGAATCCTTTGTACTGCCCGAAAGCTATGATTTTAGCAACATTCCTCAAGACCCCAAAAATCCTTTAACTACTGCGAAAGTTAAATTAGGGGAAATGCTATTTTTTGAAACAATGTTTTCGCTTAACACAAAGAGTGTAAAGGGAAGAGGTACGGTTTCTTGTGCCACTTGTCATCTGCCAGAAGCAGGTTTTTCAGCTGGCATTAAACAAGGCATTGGAGAGGGAGGGTTAGGCATTGGCATAAAAGGGGAAGGTCGAATTATTGACCCTGCTTACAGTATAGATTCTATTGACGTACAGCCAGTTAAGTCGCCAACAATTGTAAATGTTGCTTATCAAAAAAACATGCTTTGGAACGGGGCACTTGGAGCAACAGGTGTAAATTTAGGCACTAATAATTTGTGGGGGGCAGGCTCTGGAGTGAAGTTTAACCACTTAGGGTTTGAAGGAATTGAAACTCAGGCAATTGCATCATTTGAGACACATCGATTTAAAATTAGCAGAGAAATGATAATAAACTCTCCCTATAAAGCTCTATTTGATGATGCATTTGCTGAAAAACCGGAAGATATTAGATATACTGTGATAAATTATTGTTTGGCGATAGCCGCTTATGAAAGAGTAGTACTTACTAATAAATCGCCTTTTCAAAAATGGCTTAAAGGCGAAAAAGGGGCTATGACCAATAATCAAAAAAAAGGAGCTTTAGTATTTTTTGGCAAAGCAAAGTGTGTCAATTGTCATTTTGGCCCATCCTTGAGCGAGATGGAATTTTATTCAAAAGGAATGAATGATTTACAAGGCGCAGATGTTGTATTAATAGATACAGGTGCAGTAAATTTGAATATAGTAGCTTTTCAAGGAAGAGGAGGGTTTACCAAAAAAGCAGAAGATTATTATAAATTTAAAGTTCCTCAGCTTTATAATTTAAAAAATCATGTTACCTTCGGTCATGGTTCTTCTTTTGTGAGCATTGAAAGTATTATTAAGTATATTAATATAGGAAAAAAACAAAACTTAACATTAGACGATTCTTTTTTAAGTGAGGACTTTATACCACTATATTTATCTGAAGAGGAAATTGGTTCACTGGTAGATTTTTTATCTAATGGGTTATATGACGATGATTTATTGCGGTATGCACCAAAGAACCTGCCTACTTTTAATTGTTTCCCTAATGCAGATCAACTGTCTAAATCAGAATTAGGATGCGATTAAGTATTAAATTATTATTATTTTATTTTGCAATTGTCATATACAGTGGGTCTTGTATTTTTAATGATGTTGCCGAAAGCACAGAGGTTATTACCGAAGATATTTTATTTGTAAGTGGAGATAATATAAAATTTATTGGGCGAATTCTTTCAATTGGGAAAGATCCAATTATAGACCATGGTTTTGAGGTTACAACAGATAGTACGTTTATAGAAGATCTAGCTGTTATAAGTTTGGGAAAAATCAATAAATTAGGGAAATTCGTTGGCACACTTGATGGATTAATTCCAAGCACAAAATATTACTATAGAGCATTTGTAACATCTATTAATAGTAAAAAAGAAAGCGATTTTAACCTTTTTTTTACATTAAATGTATCGCTTGAATCGTTTAACCCCACAAGTGCAAAAGAGGGAGACGTAATTTCAATTTTTGGGAGAAACTTTACAGCTGAAAGCGAAGTTTATTTTGACAACATTAAAGCAGAAGTAATATCAATTGAAAATGAATCATTAATTATAGTTAAAGTACCAGCTCCTACTCGAAAAGAGTCGATAATATCGGTTATATATAATAACGAAACAATTAAATTTAATAATCCATTTAAATATATAATTGGTAGTTGGAGTGAATCCAGCAAGTTTATATCTAATACTTCTTTTTTTGAAGCATTTGGGGTGGTAGATAATAATGAATTTTTATTTGGATTTGGCAGAGACTATAACCTAAATTTAAATGATACAATTTGGGCTTTAGATTTTAATAATTGGCAATGGAGTATAAAATCAACGGGACTGGGGTTTGGCAGAAGTTCATTTAATGTGGGGAATATTTGGGGATCAGGAGCAGAGGAATTTCCTTTTGGTTCATTTTTTGACTTAAACAACCATCTAAGACAATATATCAACGGTAATATAATACAACTTAATAATCTTCCTTTTAAACTCTATCGAAGCATTGGTGTAATGCAAGATGGTGAAACGTACGTATTAGGAGGACTTGATGAAGATAAATTGCCAAATACAATTATTTATAGATATGACAAACCAACAGATAGTTGGGTGGTGTTAACAACTGTGGGACCCGAAGTAACGAGCGTTGAAGCAAGCTTTTCGTACAATAATCTATTCTATTACCTTGATGGCGAAAAACTGTTAAGCTTTAATTTATCTTCGTTTGAAATTGCAGAATTAAGTAATTACCCAGGTAGAGTAGGTGAAGAAGGGATAAGCTGCATAATAGACAACAAAGCTTATATTGGATTACTTGGTTCTGGTGTAGATATATGGGAGTATAATATAGAAAATAATGAGTGGATTCAAAAGAGAGACTTTATTGGGAATCATCGTGAGCAAGTTGCACAATATTTTGTTTACAACAATAATATTTATGTGTTGAAAGCTAAATTCCAAGGAGGAGCTTTTGATAGTGATAAAAGAATGGATATGTGGAAGTTTAACCCAAATGAATTATAGTTTGAAGTCTTTTTTTAACATATTACTTTGTTTTTTTCTAAGCAGCACTTTTTCGTATAGTCAAAAAATTACTACTATTGGCAGAAAAAGCGATTTAGATAAAGTAGAAATAAAGGGGAAAATAATAGATAAGAAAACCGGAGAAGGAATTCCAGGTGTCAATTTTGTTTTATCCCAAAATGGAATAATAAAAGGAGTAAGCTCTGATGGCAAGGGGAATTATACACTTATTATTGCTCCTGGAAATTATTTATTAACAATTAGCTCCATTGGATATGATGTTCAAAAAAAGGAAGTTAAAATCATGGGGTCGGGCAAGTTTAATGTGAGCCTTGTACAAGATGTACATCAATTGGAAGAAATCTTTATTTCTGCAAACAGCGAAGACAATGTTAAAGGCTCTTTAGGGGGTAAAGAAGTGATTTCTGTTGAAGCCATAAGAGAAATCCCACCTTTTCTAGGAGAGCTAGATGTGTTAAAAACATTAACCCTTCTTCCTGGGGTATCAACCATTGGAGAAGCTTCATCAGGGTTTAATATTAGAGGAGGGGGAACAGATCAAAACTTAATTTTGTTGGATGGTGTAACCCTATATAATTCTTCGCATTTATTTGGGTTTTTGTCAGGATTTAACTCTGAACTAGTAGATAACCTCACCCTATACAAGGGAGGAATACCATCCAATTTTGGTGGGAGGGGGTCTGGCGTTATAGATATAAATTATAAAAAATCTAACTTTAATAGATGGCAAGGAGTTGCTACACTTGGTACAGGATCTTCTAATATTAGTGCAAGTGGTCCCATAATAAAAGAACATTTAGCCATTACAGTTGCAGGCAGAGTCTCGTACGTTGATTGGATTTTGGACGCATCAAATTCAGCGAGCTTAAATAATAGTAATGCTTTCTTTTTTGATGGAAATATTATTTTGGATTTTAAGATTAATGATAATAACTCATTGCATTATAGTTATTATAAAAGTGGTGATAGTTTTAGCTTTGCATCTGATACAGTTTTAAATTGGGGTAACGAAGGTCATTCGTTTAATTTTATTCATTCGTTTAATAAAAAATTATTTATAAAGGCAGTGGGGGCAATTTCTAAGTACTCTAATAATGTTTCGAATAATGGGCCTACTAATAATTTTATTTTAAGTAATAGTGTAGAAGACTATTTTGGAGATATTAGTTTAAACTTGGAACTAAACACTAAAAATAAAATATTGGTTGGTTTCCAAGCTAAAATTATAGAAGTACAACCAGGCAGTATTGTGCCTAGCTCTGAAGCATCTCCCATACAACCTAAGCAAATAGACCGAGAAAGAGGCCGAGAATTATCTGCTTTTGTTAGCCATGAGGTTGAGTTTGGTTCTTTTGGGCTAACCTATGGTGCAAGATTTACCAAGTATGATTTTTTAGGGCCTAATACAACATATATTTATAAAGAAAATCTTCCTAGAAGCAATGTAAATATTATTGACTCTATCAACTATCAAGAGGGAGAAATAGCTCAATCGTATCAAGGGTTTGAACCAAGGGCTTCTTTAAGGTGGTCAATTAACTCAAACTCATCGGTGAAGCTTGGATTTAATAGAATGTTTCAATACATAAATGTAGTATCAAACACGTCTTCGATTTCACCAACTGATATTTGGAAACTTGCTGATACATATGTTAAACCTCAAGAAGTTATTCAATACTCTTTGGGTTATTTTAAGAATTTAAGAAATAATGTCTTTGAAACATCTGTTGAAGGTTATTTTAAAACCTTTGATAACTTACTAGAGTATAAAGATGGAGCCAATCTTTTTTTAAATGAAACAATTGAAACGGCCTTGCTTAATGGCATTGGTTACGCTTATGGAGTAGAATTATATGTAAAGAAAAAAAAGGGCTTATTAACAGGTTGGGTTAGTTATGTGTATTCTCGAAGCCTAAGAAAGGTAAGTGGAGCATACCCTGAAGAGCAGGTTAATAATGGAGAGTGGTATGCTTCAAATTTTGATAAACCACATGATTTTACAGCTGTGGCTAAATATGAAATAAACAAAAATATTTCAATTTCTTCGATTTTTACATACAGCACAGGGAGACCCATTACTTATCCTTCAGCAAAAATAGAATATGCAGGAAAGGAAATCGCTTATTTTGATTCTAGAAACTCTGAGAGAGCCCCTGATTATCATAGACTAGATGTTTCGTTAAATTTTAATTTTGAAACAAACGTTAAGTTACTTAGTGGCGACTGGGTGTTTTCTGTTTATAATTTATACGGCAGAAAAAACGCGTTCTCTGTGTTTTTTGATGATATTGCAGGGTCGCCACCACAACCTTTTCAATTAAGTGTTCTTGGGGTTCCATATCCTTCATTAACATATAGATTAAACTTTTAAAAATGAAATTTAGCTTTCCCCAAATTCTATTAATTACACTATTACTTGGATGCATAGACCCACTAGAACTAGATGTTGATGTAGAAGTAAAATTGTTAATAGTTGAAGGAGGTATTGACACCAATTTTGGTCCTCATACTATTGCTTTATCTACAAGTGCAAAGTTCGGATCTGTATTTGATGGGTTTGTAGCCCCTGTTAAAAAAGCCATAGTTTTTGTTCGAGGTCAAAACGGAACTAATACTTTTTTAATAGAAGTTGAAGATGGTATATATGAAACACCAACCTCTTTTAAGGGAGAAGTAGGATCTGCTTATTCTATTAATATAAAAACAAGGAACGGAGGTCATTATATATCAATACCCGAAAAAATAGTGGCAGTTCCAGCAATTGAATCACTAACATTTGAGTTTTCTTCAATTGCCAAACCAAAGAGCGGCTCAAAATCTGGAATAATAGTTTCATCAAATTTTAGAGACCCTGAAAATGAGCAAAATTTTTATAAATGGGATTATGAAGGCACTTTTAAATTTATTGCTTTTCCCGAATTATATACAGATCCTGAAACAGGACAGCCAGCCCCTAAACCTTGTTGTAAGGAGTGTTGGTTTAGCGAAACGAATACTAAAACGGTCTCTATTCTTTCTGATAGAAACGTAAACGGAGGAATGATTTCTACCCCAGTAGCTTTTATAGAAGACGATGGATTAAGGTTTCATGATAAATACTTGGTTAGAATTAAACAGCAATCATTAAGTAAAGAGGCTTATGAATTTTTTAAGATTTTAGATTCTCAGTTGAGCATTTCTGGAGATATTTTTGATCCTCCACCTGCAACAATTAGAGGAAATATTTCATCTATTAATAACCCTGAAGAAGAAGTAATAGGTTTTTTTACAGCTAAAGATATTAGTGTTGATGCTATTTTTTTATTAAGAAGTGATTTAGATGATCATCAAAGAATGGCAGTTATTCATAATGATTGCAGGGTTAAGATAGGTGCAACAGCAAAAAGGCCTGTATATTGGGAATAGAGGTTTTTGTTTTTGACTACATTGCCACTTGGCAAATTACTCTACAGGCATAGTTATTACATATCCTAATTTTTTACCACCCTCACCAGCCTCTCCACCTGAGCACTCCTCGAAAATTGGGTT
>CAZGDC010000034.1:0-18817 GCA_964524405.1 uncultured Roseivirgaceae bacterium | reverse complement strand
GTTAAGCGATAGCGATCCTACGACCTCTAACTGGCGCAAGTTTAGCAAAGCGTAACTTGTTGCCTTTAGAGAGAAGCAAGGTCCTATCCTTGGTTCGTGTCTCACGAAACATAGGGGCATTTGATAGAAATTAGAAGCCTTGTAGAGATGCAGGTTTTTTTTACAAATAATGTCCTTGAGCAGAATAAATTTGATGCAATCAGCGATAACCTTATAAACAAATTTTAGCGTAGTAATTATATAGTAATTACGTTATTACATTATAATTACCTATATTTATATTATGATTTTAAAACTAATTCAAATAGGAAACTCTAAAGGCATTAGGTTTCCTAAAAATATTATTGAAAAGTATAAATTTTCAGATAATCTTGATATGATTGAAACTAAAGATGGTGTGATAATTAAATCAGCAAATGTTCCTAGAAAAGATTGGGATCGGCAATTTGAAATTGCTAATAAATCTAATGACAATGATTTATCTGAACTTCAAGCTATTTCTAACGAATTTGATTCTACAGAATGGACTTGGTAAGATTTGGGGTCTATTGGGTTGATTTTGACCCAGCCATAGGAAGTGAAATAAATAAAACACGCCCTGCTGTTGTGGTTTCTCCCGATGAAATGAATCATAATCTTAAAACTGTATTGGTTTGCCCGTTAACAAGTACTTTGAGGAATTACCCTTCTAGAATTAAAGTAACTATTAAAGGAAGAGTTGGCGAAATTGCGGTAGATCAAATGAGGGCGATAGATCAGATAAGGATTAAAGGAAAATTTGCTATTCTAACGGAAGAACAATCTGATAATCTTGTAGCCAAAATAGTAGAACTAGTCCAAAAATAAATTTTATTTTAATGATACTTTTAAAAGACTTTTTGTAAAATTTAGCTTTGTTTATTTTTAGTTTATCCCAAGCGATATTCTTTGTTTATTCTGCGAGACTAGCAACCTAAAAGCTGGCGTTTTAAAGATTCTTTATTTCTCGGCACACCTTGCGCCAGTTGAGAGCGCTTTTGTCAGTAAATACTTCCTTGCTTTTTCATTCAGAAATCGTATGAGTTGAAACTTTATATTTTAATAACAATTCAGCAATTGATAAATTGCTTGAGTGTATTTGAGAACGTAATCGTACATTTGTTGTTGAGTTGAAAAAGGGAACAACGTAGTGAAACTAATCATATAACCTAGATTGAAATAGTAAATGAGGAATAGCGTACTATTGATAGGTTTATTTTTTGCCTTTAGCTGCTCTAAACAGCAAATGGGAAAAGATTATATTTATACCTCCAGCGATGATCGCTTATCATTGCAAGAAAGGGTAGATCTTTTGAAAAATAAAGCATCAGTTGAAGACGATGCTTTATTGGCAGCAATTTCAATTCTTTATGCACAAAATAAGAATTATATCGAAGCCAAGGAGTCTATTTCAAAAGCAATTAAAATTAATCCTTTAAGCCCTTCCTATCATTTGCAGTTAGCTAATTATAATGCTGCGCTTTATCAAAATTATGAAGCCTATGAAGAAGCAAAAATCGCGTATGAACTAGGAGCCTATGATAAAAAATTAGAAGCCCTTATTGCTAAAATGGCCATTGAAACTTCGGATACAACAAATGGTTACAAGTTTATTGCTGCCTATTATAACGCAAATAAGTTAAACCCAGAAGCTCAACTTTTAATGGCTCGTATGTATTTATTAAAGCAAGACTATTTCAAGGCAAAAAACTTGGCTCATAACGTATTATTAAAAGATTCGCTTAATAATACAGGCCTACGTGTAATGTATGCTGTTTATAAACACCTAGATAGTGCCAGTTTGGCTATTAATTATGGCAACCAATTATTAAAGACAGATTCAACCAATGCCCTCTATTACGCTGAGATAGCAAATTTATATGTAAAAGAAAATCAGAATGTAAAAGCCGCTCAATATTTTGTAACCTCCTATCAATATAAAAATTCATTGGTAACTCTTAAAGCAGCCATTGACAGCTATAAAAAGCTTGAAGCCTACGACAGTATTATTTTTTACACCGATTCTGTTTTTGCAGGCATTAATTATATGAATGAGTACCTATTATTAAACCGTGCACAAGCGTATGATAAACGGTATAAATATGATGAATCCTATCTAGTTTATAATCGGTTAGTTAAAATGGATTCGACCGATTCACTTGTTAATGCAGAAAGAGCAATCGTACTCAAAAAAATTGCATATTTGCAGCGCAAAAAAAGAGAACAAAAGCAACTGGCTGATAGCTTAGCTGGTTCTATGCCAATAATAAAATTTTAAATAGATATGAGTAAGGTTAACATTACTTTACCCGATGGTTCAGTAAAAGAATTTAATAAAGGAGTAACGAGTCATCAAGTAGCACTTAGTATAAGTGAAGGATTGGCAAGAAATGTGCTTTCTGCAAAAGTAAATGGAGAAGTTTGGGACTCATCCCGACCCATTAATTCGGATGCCACCGTGCAATTATTAACTTGGAATGATGAGGATGGCAAAGCCACTTTTTGGCACTCCTCGGCACATATAATGGCCGAAGCATTAGAGGCATTATACCCAGGGGTAAAATTAGGCATTGGACCATCCATTGAAAAAGGGTTTTATTATGATGTTGATTTTGGCGACCAAGAGTTTGATGGAAGTCAGCTCGCTAAAGTGGAGCAAAAAATGATTGAGCTTGCTAGGCAGAAAAACGGGTTTGAGCGAACAGATATTTCTAAAGAAGATGCCATTTCCTATTTTACCAAAAAAGGAGATGAGTACAAATTAGAGTTATTAGAAGGGCTAGAAGACGGAACGATTACCTTTTATAAACAAGGTGATTTTACAGACTTATGCCGTGGGCCACACATACCTCAAACAGGAGTTATAAAAGCAATAAAACTGCTAAATGTGGCAGGTGCCTACTGGCGAGGCGATGTTGATCGTAAACAACTAACGCGTATTTATGGCATTAGTTTTCCTAAACAAAAAGAGCTTACCGAATACTTACACCTATTAGAAGAAGCCAAAAAGCGAGATCATCGTAAATTGGGTAAAGAACTAGAACTATTTGCTTTTTCAGAAAAAGTAGGATTAGGATTGCCTCTTTGGTTGCCCAAAGGAACGATGCTACGCGAGCGGCTCGAAGGTTTTTTGCGTAAAGCGCAAGTAAAAGCAGGGTACGACCCAGTAATAACGCCACATATTGGCAGCAAACAGCTCTATATTACCTCTGGTCATTATGAAAAATATGGCGAAGATTCGTTTCAACCAATTAAAACACCACACGAAGGGGAGGAGTTTCTATTAAAACCTATGAACTGCCCTCACCACTGCGAAATCTATAAAACCAAGCCTCGTTCTTATAAAGATTTACCCATTCGATATGCAGAGTTTGGTACCGTATATAGGTATGAACAGCACGGTGAGCTACATGGTTTAACTAGGGTGCGAGGGTTTACCCAAGATGATGCCCATATTTTTTGCCGCCCAGATCAAGTGCTTGAAGAGTTTGAAAAAGTAATAGAACTTGTTAAATATGTATTTGAAGCACTTGGATTTACAGATTATACCGCTCAAGTTTCTTTACGAGACCCAGAAAATAAATCTAAATACATAGGCGATGGAGAGTTATGGGAAAAGGCAGAAAGAGAAATTCAAGAAGCGGCAGACAATAAAGGGCTTACTACCGTAACCGAAATAGGTGAAGCTGCTTTTTACGGCCCTAAACTAGACTTTATGGTAAAAGATGCCTTGGGTCGTAAGTGGCAATTAGGCACCATTCAAGTAGATTACCAATTGCCACAGCGCTTTGAGCTGGAGTATATTGGCTCTGATAATAAAAAACACAGACCTGTAATGATTCATAGAGCACCCTTTGGTTCTTTAGAACGATTTATAGCAGTGCTTACCGAACATTGTGCAGGTAATTTTCCATTATGGTTAACCCCAGATCAGATTGCGGTGCTGCCAATTTCTGAAAAATATACCGATTATGCCAATAATGTTTTTGAAAGCCTAAAAGCAGAAGACATTAGAGGAATAATTGATAATAGAGATGAAAAAATTGGTAGAAAAATTAGAGATGCTGAAGTTAAAAAAATTCCTTTTATGATAATTGTAGGAGAAAAGGAGCAGAGTGAGAATAAAATATCTATAAGAAGGCACGGAGAAGGCGATTTAGGAGCAATGGAGCTCGATTCTTTTGTATCCTTCTTTAGAAAAGAAGCAACTGTATAATTTATCACAAATTATTGTGTTAATCTGCTTTTTATGTAAGATTTATACGATATTTGCAACTTATTTTTAGAACAATAAACAGGAGGTCACAATTAGCAAACAGAGATTTAGAGGGAGAAGACCATATATAGCTCGTGTCGAAGAGCCCTATAAGATTAATGATTTAATCAAAGCACAACACGTAAGAGTAGTTGGAGAAAACATTGAAGTAGGTGTTTATGCCATTGCGGAAGCATTAACAATGGCCAAAGATGAGGGGCTAGACTTAGTAGAAATATCTCCTAAAGCCGAGCCTCCTGTTTGTAAAGTAATTGATTACTCCAAGTTTAAATACGAGCAGAAAAAGAAACAAAAAGAAATAAAGGCAAAGGCTCAAAAAACGGTTATTAAAGAAATCCGTTTTGGCCCCAATACCGATGACCATGACTTTAATTTTAAATTAAAACATGCCATGAATTTCTTAAAAGAAGGAGCCAAGGTTAGAGCCTATGTTCACTTTTATGGTCGTACCATCGTATTTAAAGAAAGAGGAGAGATTTTATTATTAAAATTTGCCCAAGCATTAGAAGAGTATGGTAAAGTAGAACAATTACCAAAGTTGGAGCGTAAAAGGATGTATGTGATACTAGCTTCAAAAGCTAAAAAAAAATAGAACGAATATAGTTTATATAAATAAATAGTAGAAATGCCAAAAGTAAAAACTAAATCTGGCGCTAAAAAGCGTTTCAAACTTACAGGAACTGGTAAAATTAAAAGAAAGCACGCTTTTAAGAGCCACATTCTAACTAAGAAAGAAACCAAGCAAAAGAGAAATCTTACTCAAACTGGGCTCGTGCACAAGAGTGATGTAAGTAATGTTAAAGCAATGCTTAACATTTAGGTTTGCTTTAGTTTAACTAAAGTTTAATGCCATTTTAATTTTGAGATGTCGTAATAATTAGATTGATTGATTTTTTTCAATATCGAGGTAAAATCATTTAGTGTAACTGGTTACGGTAAATTATTTTAACGATGAGATTGTGAAAAAGAAGCAGTCTAATGCGAAATTTCAATGTTAATATGGTATAACCAGAGTATTGGCTTTAAGTGTTAAAAATTAACCGCCAATTATCAAAAAAATTAATTAATTATGCCAAGAAGTGTAAACGTTGTAGCCGCAAGAGCAAGACGAAAAAGAATGCTAAAGGCCGCCAAAGGATATTGGGGTCGTAGAAGTAATGTATGGACTGTAGCAAAAAATGCAGTTGAAAAAGGTTGGGGATATGCCTACCGAGATAGAAAAGTTAAAAAACGTGATTTTAGAAAACTTTGGATTCAACGTATTAATGCAGGAGCTAGAGAAGAAGGAATGAGTTATTCCGTTTTTATGGGAAAAATAAAAAATGCAAATATCGAGCTTAATCGTAAGGTTTTGGCAGATTTGGCGATGAACCATAACGAAGCTTTTAAAGCAATTGTTAAAAAATTAAAATAATACAATAAACTTAACTATCTTCGAAGCCCTTGACGTTATTAATACCTCAAGGGCTTTTTTTATGAGCATAAGTAAAACATTAAAATTTTCATTTCTTTTTACACTTGGTGTAATGGGCAACTTATTTATTGCTAAAGCACAAAATGAGTTGCCGTTAAAAGATTATACGATTAACATTTGGTCAAACCGAGAAGGCTTACCTTCTAATAATCTATCACATGTTTTATTAGATAAAACAGGATATCTATGGATATCCACTTTTGATGGTGCTATGAGGTTTGATGGGAATAAATTTAAAACGTTCGATTCTAAAAATGTGTCTGAGCTTTCTACCAGTGCATTTTATGCTTCTTATTCGTTGCCCGATAGCTCCATTCTTTTCCTAACCCAATCAAGTGGATTACTGCATTTTAAAAATGGGGAATTTTTAAAGCTTTACGAAAACACAATACTGCCCAATAATTTAATGGTTGCTTATTTAAGTAAACAAGATAGGCTATGGATTGGCAGTAGTGCAGAAGGTCTTTTTTATATTGATAAAGGCGAGGTAAAAAAATACCATATTCCAGAATTTGAAAATACGAGAATTAGTGCAATAACTTTTGGTATAGATAATAGTATTTGGGTAACAACTCGTGGGCAAGGAGTAGCAAATATTACCGATACCGGCTATACATTATTTACTAAAAACGATGGGTTAGCATCAAATGTAGTGCACACCGTTTTAACCGTTAATTCCAACATTTATTTTGGCACTTCACAAGGATTGTCGCTCTATAAAAATAATCATTGGACAAGCGATGAAAGATTTAACGAACTAGAGATTTTGACAATTATTGAGCATAAAGGCAACCTGTGGTTAGGCACAGTTTTAGGACTGGGCAGGCTATCTAAATCTGATGATCTCGAATTTATAAGTGTAGAAGACGGGCTGCCTGAAAGAACCATAAATAAGATTGTAATTGATGAAAACAATACTATTTGGCTAGCCACCTACCGAGGAGGGCTCGTGCAGCTAAAGCCCAGCACAGTTAAAAATCTTACATTAAAAGATGGGCTCAGTTATCATAATATTAACATGGTTTACGAAACCAAAGAGGGGCACATATTAGTTGGCAATAATGAAGGTGGAGTAGATATAATTAAGGATGGAAAAGTTACTGGAATTCTGCAAACAGAGTTATTTAAAAAAACTATTATTAAAGACATTTTAGTCGAAGACGATGGCACAATATGGGTTGCATCCTATAAAGGAATTACTAAAATTAATGGTAAATACGAACAATGTTATACTGTAGCCAATGGCTTACTATCCAATAAAATAAGGTGCTTACTTAAAAATAATAGTACTGGGGATATTTGGGCAGGGTCGCGTAGTGGAGGTATAAATATAATGGCTAAGGATGGCTCTATAAAAATAATTTCGAAAAAAGAAGGGCTCTCCTCTGATTTTGTTTTTAGCTTAGATTATGGCGCAAATGGTTCTATAGTAGCAGGCACCGCACATGGATTAAACATAATACATGAAAATTTAGAAGTTGAAGTAATAAACCCCAATAATATATTCGATGGCAAAGTAATTTTTAATGTGTATGTAGAAAATGATAGCATAATGTGGATCGCTACCAACATAGGTTTATATTATTTTGATAATACCCACTTTTACTTAATAGATTATGCCAAAGGCTTGCCTGCAGAATCTATTTTTGATGTACTTGAAGATGATAATGGTTATCTATGGCTAACATCTATTAAAGGTGTGATACGAATTAATAAAGAAGAAGCCATTCAGTTGGCTAAGGGTAAAATTCAACAAATTGAGGCAATACTTTTTGATGAATCTGATGGCATGAATACAAGAGAATGTACAGGGGCTACTCAATCATTATTAGCTAGTGATGGGCGAATATGGGTGCCTACAATTAAAGGAGTGGCCATTTTTGACCCCAATAATATAAAGTTAAATAGCTTAGTTGCTCCATCTGCTTATATCGAAAATATACGAATTGATGATGAACCTATTGATAACTATTCGGGAGGGCATTTAGATGCCAAACTTATCATTGAACCTGGTCATAGAAATTATGCTATTGATTATACCGTTTTGGGTATGTTGGCACCTCAAAAAATTCGTTTCAAGTATATATTAGAAGGGTTTGATAACGATTGGAATGAAGTAGGTATTGAGCGACAAGCAAAATATACCAACCTGCCTTACGGAGATTACACGTTTAGAGTAAAGGCTTCAAATAATAATGGTACTTGGAATGCAAACGAATCTAGCATTGAGTTAAGCATTATTCCCTTTTATTATGAAACCAAAACCTTTTATGTTTTTGTATTACTACTCTTTCTTATACTAACGTATGTAATTTATAGGCTTCAAACAAAAGCCATTAATGCTAGAAATATAGAACTCCTAAGGCTTAATAGAGAGCTCGATAGTTTTGCTTATAGTGTATCTCACGATCTTAAAGCCCCATTAGCTTCAATTCAAGGGCTGTTAAACGTAGCTCGATTAGATAAAAGTGAAAATGCACTGTTCTATTTTAATAAAATCGGGAAAAGTGTAGATAGGCTTAATGCTTTTATCAAGGATATTACGGACTATTCTAAAAATGCTAGAACAGCTATTGAAAAAGAACAAGTAAATATTTATAACCTAGTAAAAGAAGTGAAAGAAAGCCTTCCTAATTTGCATGAAAAAAAAGAAATAAACTGCATTGTTGATATAAACCCCGATTTGGTAATAGAAACCGATAAAACAAGGCTTATTTTTATTGTTAATAACCTAATTTCGAATGCATTTAGGTATGCCGATTTAACCAAACAAAAGCCCTTTGTTAAAATCACTTCTGCTATTAAAGACAGTAACCTTGTTTTCTCCGTTATTGATAACGGACAAGGAATAGAAAAAAAATACCACAAAAAAATATTTGACATGTTTTTTAGGGCAAATAACCAAAGTAATGGATCGGGACTTGGCTTATATATTGTAAAAGAAAGTGCCACTAAATTGGGAGGCAAGATTAGCTTAAAATCTGAAATTAAGCGAGGCACCACAATAAAATTAGTGCTACCTTTGAAGCATTAAAATTACATACTATTCCTTATAATAAGGAGCTTTTCCTTCTTTACATTAAAAATTATGATTTCGATAGGACATAAATTAAAATACCATTTAATTTTAATTTCAATTTTAACCAATGTCGTGTTTGCATCTCATGCACAGTATAATCAACCCTTAAAAGATTATACAATTGAAGTGTGGTCTGCCAAAGAAGGGCTGCCTTCTAATAATTTACGCCACATCGCCAAAGATAAAGATGGGTTTTTATGGATCTCCACCTTTAATGGCCTCGTACGTTTTGATGGTAATAAATTTAAAACCTTTGATGTTGAAAATATTCCAGTAATATCCACCAGTGTATTCTATTCCGTACTTCATTATGGTGAAGGTAATATGTTTATTTCTACACAATCAAGTGGACTAGTGCATTATAAAAACGGAAAATTTACAAAAATTGTTGATGCTAAAAATTTGTCAAATTCCATACAAATCTCATTTTTAGATGCTTCGGGCAGGCTTTGGATAGGCACAAAAAATGCTGGAGTCTATTATTTGGAAGATGATAAAATAACACGGTTTTCAATTCCTTCTTTTAATAATAGAAGCATTATGAGTTTTACACAAGATAGCCAAAATAATATTTGGATAGCTAGTGAAGGGGCTGGCGTGGCAAGGGTAAGGGGTGATAATGTAAAAGTGTTTACAACAAAAGAAGGCTTGGTCTCTAACATCGTAAATGCTGTATATTATCATGATGGACATATACATGCAGGTACAGAAAAAGGGTTGTCAACCTTTAACAATAAAAAATGGGCAACAGATCCTCGATTTAGTGAAATAAATATTAATTATATTGCTGAAGATGCTCATAATAATGTATGGTTTGCAACGGGTATTGGTTTGGCAAGAATTACTCTATCAAACGTTTTTGAATTTATAGGCGAGCAAGAAGGAATGCCTTCTAGGCAAATATCCTCATTAGCGTTTGATAATGAAAATAATGTTTGGCTAACAACCAAGCAAGGAGGACTTGTACAACTAGAAATAAGTAATTTTAAGAATATAACACCTGCCAAAGGGTTGAGTTATAAAATAGTTAACACTATTGAAGAAGACATTAATGGTGTATTTTATATAGGCTCTGATAATGGTGATATTGACGTTATTAAAAATGGGCAAATAACGAAACTCACATTAAAAAAAGACCTTAAAAACATATCAATAAAAGATATTTTTGCGGATGATGATGGTACATTATGGATAGCTACTTATGATGGATTAATCAAGAAAAAAGGCGATATAGAAGAATATTTTTCGGTTAAAGATGGATTGCTTTCTAATAAAATAAGACGAATTTTTAAAGATACTAACGGTGTTATTTGGGTAGGCTCAAGAAATGGAGGATTAAACAAAATTCATAAAGATGGCAGGGTAGAGTCTATTGCTATTAAAGATGGATTAGGCTCTAATTTTGTTTTTAGTGTTGATCAAACCCCAGATGGACGAATGCTAGTAGGTACTTCAAATGGAGGGCTAAATATTATTTATAAAGATGGGAAAATTGATATATTAAAACCCGACTCAATCCTAACAGGGCTGTCAATTTTTAACGTTTATATCGAAAATGACAACCGTTTTTGGCTTGCTACTAATGTGGGTCTTTATTGCTATCAAAACAATAAATTTAACCTTATAAATACCAAAAATGGATTAGTAGTAGAAACAATTTTTGACATTAAAGAAGATAAAAACGGCTATTTATGGGCTACCTCTATTCTTGGAATGGTAAGAATTAACAAAGAAGAAGCATTAGAATTTATAGAGGGCAGAATTAATGAAATTACATCTACCTTATTAGATGATTCGGATGGAATGATTACAAGAGAGTGCACTGGTGCAACACAAAGTCTTTTATCAATGGATAATAAAATTTGGATTCCTACCATTGAAGGTGTTTCCATTTTAGATCCAGAAAATTTAATAATTAATACAAAAATTCCCTCTGTGTATATCGAAGAAATTTATGTAGATGATGAAAAAGTTAAACCCATAACGTATAATCATAAAAAGAAAAATAACTCAATAATAATAGGACCCGGTCATAGAAACTATACCATCAATTACACCTCATTAAGCATGTATTCGCCAGGCAAGGTGTTGTTTAAGTATATGTTAGAAGGGTTTGATAATGATTGGATTGAAATAGGCCCTGAGAGACAGGCCAAATACACCAATTTGCCTTATGGCACATATCTCTTTAAAGTGCTAGCGGCTAATAATGATGGCGTTTGGAGTGCTAATCCAGCCTCTGTTGAAATTATTATTAAACCCTTTTTCTATAATACTAGATGGTTTATTATACTACTGATTTTAGCTTTTATATTGTTAACAATCCTTCTTTATTTTTACCAAACCAAAGCCGTTAAAAACAGAAATAAAGAACTTGTTAAATTAAATTCCGAGTTAGATAGTTTTTCTTACAGTGTTTCTCATGATCTTAAAGCGCCTCTATCATCAATCAAAGGTTTATTGGCTGTAGCAAAGCTTGAAAAAGGAGAAAATGCAATGGAGTATTACAACCGAATAGATACTAGCGTAGAAAAGCTTGATAGTTTTATTAAAGACGTAATCGACTATTCTAAGAATTCGCGAATGGAGCTTAGAAGAGAACCCGTAAAAGTTAAAGAAATTATTTCTGGAGTGGTAGAAAGCCTTACCTATTTAAATAAAGAGAAAGCAATTGACGTAGCCTTAGAAATTGAAGATGAATTAGTTATTATGTCTGATAAGACACGTTTTATATATATCATAAATAATTTGATAACAAACTCATTTAGATATGCTGATTTTACAAAAGCTAAACCATCGATTAAAATAAAGGCCTCCGTAGTAAAAGATAGGTTTATTTTACGTATTAAAGATAATGGGCAAGGTATTAAAAAGGAATTACAAGCTAAAATTTATGATATGTTTTATCGAGCAAATGAAAACAGCGAGGGTTCAGGCTTAGGATTGTACATTGTAAAAGAAAGTTTGCTGAAGTTAAATGGGGAAATTAATATAGACTCAGAATACGAAATAGGAACAACCGTTGATGTTGAGTTTCCAGTTTAGTATTTTATACTTGTCAAAAGTATAGGTAGATTGTAAATTGTTATACCATCTCAAAATTAATATGGTATAACAAATATTCTAGCCTATATTATTGTAACTTAAAAAATAATACGCTTACATTTGCCTTATGAACAATACAAAAAATAAAAATTGGTGGTGGCTCTCAACTATACAATGTGAGTGAAGGTAACGCCTGTTTACAAGATTATATATTGGCCTACTGATACACTCGGTAGGTTTTTTTTATGTCAAATTTTTATGTCGATGAAACCAAAATTATTTTCAACAATACACACACAAATAGGAGATTTAGTTACGCCAGTAAGTATTTATCTAAAAATTAGGGAGCAATATTCTATTTCTGCATTACTCGAAAGCTCCGATTACCAAGGAAAAGAAAACAGTTATTCATTTATAGCCTTTAGCCCATTTGATACTTTTATAGCAGAAGGACCTCAAGAAAATGTTGTAGAAAAGCTAGAAGCCTTTCAATCAAAGTATGAATTAATTACAGAAAATGATTTGGCAAGAACATTTAATGGGGCATTTGGTTATTTAACATTTGAAGCTGTTAGATATTTTGATTCTTACAGCTCAATTAAACCTTCTAACATTCCAGAAATTCAATTTAATTATTATAAATACATTATTGCGTTCGATCATTTTAACAGCAAGTTACATATTATAGAAAATAAGCTAAATGAGCATGATAAAAGTGAGCTTGAAAAGCTTAAAACACTAATAAATCAGTTAAACGGGGCGCAATTTGGCTTTTCTGCTAAAGATAAAAAAAGCGCAATTACAGATAGCGATTTTAAAAAACTAGTAAGCAAAGCAAAGCAGCACTGCAAAAGAGGCGATGTATTTCAGCTCGTTCTATCACGATCCTATACACGAACTTTTAAAGGAGATGAGTTTAATGTATATCGCGCCTTACGATCGGTAAACCCTTCGCCTTATCTATTTTATTTCGATTATGGTAGTTTTAAACTAATGGGTTCTTCGCCTGAGGCGCAAATTATAATTAAAGGTAATACCGCTGAAATACACCCTATTGCAGGTACTGTAAGGCGAACAGGTGAAGATGTAGAAGACGAAGCTGCTGCCGAGCGTTTAAAGAAAGACCCTAAGGAAAATGCAGAACATGCGATGCTCGTTGATTTAGCCAGAAATGACTTGTCTAAAACATCCTTAAAGGTGGGTGTAATAAAAGAGAAACATTTGCAGCATTTTAGTCATGTTATTCATTTAGTATCTATTGTAAAAGGCGATTTAAGACCAAATATAAGCCCAATTAAGGCGTTGGCAGAGTCTTTTCCAGCAGGCACCTTGTCGGGCGCACCCAAGTTTAAAGCCGTTGAGTTAATTAGTGCCTATGAAAATCAAACCCGTGGGTTTTACGGAGGTGCTATTGGCTATATTAATTTTAAAGGCGACTTAAACATGGCCATTATGATACGTAGCTTAATGAGCAAAAATAACACCTTACATTATCAGGCAGGAGCAGGCATTGTGATTGACTCTGTGGAGGAAAATGAATTGCAAGAAGTTGAAAATAAGTTAGGCGCCATTAATCAAGCCATTAAAATAGCAGAACAGTTATGAGTAAAGTATTAATAATAGATAATTACGATTCATTTACGTATAATTTAGTTCAGCTAGTAGAGGAGCTAACTGGAGAAAGACCATCCGTAGTTAGAAATGATGTTTTAGAAGAAATTAATTTTGCAGATTTTACCCATGTAATTCTTTCTCCAGGACCAGGGCTGCCAAATGAAGCAGGCAACCTAAAAAGTGCAATCAAAGAACTGGTTAATTTGGAGAAACCCACGTTAGGGGTATGCTTAGGGCAGCAAGCAATTGCAGAACATTTTGGGGGCACTTTGGTTAATTTAGATAAGGTTTACCATGGAGTTAGCAGCCCAATTAAAATTACTAAAACGGATGTTCTTTTCGAAGGTGTTAGGGATGGATTTGAAGCTGGAAGATACCATTCATGGATTGTGAATTCCAGCGATTTTCCTAGCGAGTTAGAAGTGCTTTGCGAAGGGCCTAAAGAGGAAATAATGGCATTGCGTCATAAGTCGTTACCCATAAGAGGCGTTCAGTTTCATCCAGAGTCTATCCTTACAAAAGAAGGTAAGCAGATAATTTCTAATTTTTTAACTTCTTACGGATGAAAGATATACTTAACTATTTACTAGCGGGCAATAGCCTAGAGGAGATTCAAGCCTATGAGGCTATGAAAAATATTGGAAATGGAGAATTTAATACTGCCCAAATAACCGCCTTTATTACACATTATTGGTATAAAGCGGTAACAACACAAGAGCTATCTGGTTTTAGAAAATCTTTATTAGAATTGGCTATCCCTCTTGATATTGATACGTCAAATGCCATTGATTTATGTGGTACTGGTGGTGATGGAAAAAATACGTTTAATATATCAACCCTTACGGCAGTAGTGGTAGCTGGTGCAGGATATAAAGTTGCCAAGCACGGTAATTATGGCGTTACCAGCATTAGTGGTTCGTCTAATGTATTGGAGCAGTTGGGATATGCTTTTAGTAATGATGCTAGTGTATTGGCTCACCAACTATCCACTTGTAACCTTACATTTATTCACGCACCTTTATTTCATCCTGCTTTAAAAGAAGTAGGAGGCATTCGTAAAAAATTAGGAATTAAAACCTTTTTTAATATGTTAGGGCCTTTAGTAAACCCAGCCCAGCCTAATTATCAAATGGTAGGCGTATATGATTTACAAGTAGCAAGGCAGTATCAGTACCTTTTTCAACAATTGGACAAGCAATACACCATTGTGCACAGCTTAGATGGCTACGATGAAATTACATTAACAGGCGATACAAGGGTAATTTCCAGCAGCTTCGATGGCATTAAATCTCCTAAAGAGCTGCAAGGAGTACAATTAAACCCCGAGGATTTATATGGAGGCAATACCTTAGAAGAGGCGGCTGATATATTTAGGCGGATATTAGCGGGTAAAGGAACAATGGCGCAAAATGCTGTAGTGCTTTCGAATGCGGCTATGGCCATACAAACGATGGAGGAAGAAAAAACGTTTGAGACGTGCTATCTTGAAGCAAAAGAGAGCCTTTTGGGAGGTAAAGCAAATGCTAATTTTAACCAGCTTATCCATGGTTAATATGCTGCAAAAAATAGTGGCTACAAAAAAACAGGAGGTAGCCAATGCAAAGCTCGAAGTTTCTGTTAATAAACTGTTAAAAATAATAGAACAAGAGAAGCGAGAGGCGCAATCTTTGGTAAGCCAATTACATGTTCAGCCAGGCATTATTGCTGAGTTTAAAAGAGCATCGCCCTCCAAAGGAGTTATAAACGCTTTTGTTGAGCCTGAAGATATTATTAAAGGGTATGATAAAAATGGCGCTTTGGGTATGTCTGTGCTAACAGATAAAACTTATTTTCAAGCAAAGCAAAGCGATTTTACTACAGCACGAAAGGTTACCAACAAACCAATATTACGCAAAGAGTTTATAATAGATAGCTACCAAATCTATCAATCGAAAGCAATGGGAGCAGATGTAATTCTTTTGATAGCCGCTATTTTAACAAAAACAGAAATTGCTGAATTTACAAAATTGGCGCATCACTTAAACCTCGAAGTGCTTATGGAACTCCATGCCATTGATGAGCTTGATAAGTTATGTGGTAACGAAGATTTAATGGGAGTAAATAACCGTAACCTTAAAACTTTTAAAGTAGATATTAATCAATCCATTTTAATTAAAAATCAATTAGGCCAAATAGATACTCCACTTATTTCTGAAAGTGGAATATCAAGTATTACCCAAGTAAAGCAATTGCTTAGAGCGGGCTTTCGTGGGTTTTTAATGGGAGAATATTTTATAAAGCAATCAAATCCAATTCAAGAATTTACTGCATTTAATAAATTATTTCAAACGTTAATTGAGAACGAATGAAATTAGAGATAAAAGTTTGCGGAAATACAGAACCAAAAAACTTGGAACAGGTATGCAGTCTAGCGCCAGATTATGTTGGGTTTATTTTTTACAATAAGTCCAAACGATTTGTGCGCAACCCTGAACGAGTAAAAAAAAATATTGCTTGCAAAGCAAAAAGAGTAGGGGTGTTTGTGAATGAAAGCGTGTCTTATATTAAGCAGATAGTTTGCGAATTTAACTTAGACCTTGTTCAGCTTCATGGTAACGAAACACCCGAATTTTGTCAAAAAGTCAGTCTAATTAAACCCGTATTTAAGGCTTTTCATGTAAATAATAACTTTAATTTTGATTTATTAAATAACTATAAATCAAGCTGTTGTAAATTTTTATTCGATACAAGTTCAGAATCGTATGGAGGAAGCGGAAAAAAATTTAATTGGTCGCTTTTATCCAAGTATAAACTGGATAAACCCTTTTTATTAAGTGGAGGAATTGGTAAAAATGATGCCGAAAAAATTAAAGAACTTAATCATCCAATGCTTATAGGCCTAGACTTAAATAGCAGATTTGAAACGAAACCAGGTATAAAGAATATTGAAATGCTTTCGGCATTTATAAAAAAAGTAAAAAAATAATGAACCCAACAATAGATGGATTTTATGGGCAATTTGGAGGTGCCTTTGTGCCCGAAATGCTGCATAAAAATGTAGAAGACCTAAAAGCTAATTACCTCGATATATTGGCTTCGGATAGTTTTAAGAAGGAATTGGCAAGTTTATTAAAAAACTATGTGGGCAGGCCCACGCCACTTTATAAGGCTAAAAATTTATCGAAAAAATATAAAGCCAACATATTTCTTAAAAGAGAAGACTTAAACCACACAGGCGCCCATAAAATCAATAATGCCTTAGGGCAAATATTATTGGCAAAAAGAATGGGTAAAACAAGTATAATTGCCGAAACAGGGGCGGGGCAACACGGAGTAGCAACGGCCACCGTTTGTGCATTATTTGGTTTGCCCTGCAAAGTGTTTATGGGCGAACTAGACATCGAGCGTCAAGCCCCTAATGTAGCACGAATGAAGATGTTGGGAGCAGAAGTGATTCCTGCCAAATCGGGCAGTAAAACACTTAAAGATGCAACCAATGAAGCCATACGTTACTGGATAGCAAACCCTGAGAGCTATTACCTTATTGGCTCGGTGGTGGGGCCGCATCCATACCCTGATTTAGTAGCTCGTTTACAAGCAGTTATAAGCAAAGAGATAAAGCAACAGTTAGCAGAAGAATACAATATTAAAAACCCTGATTATGTGATTGCTTGCGTAGGTGGAGGTAGCAATGCTGCGGGTGCTTTCTATCATTTTATTGATAATGAGGATGTAAAACTGGTGGCAGTTGAAGCAGCAGGTAAAGGAGTAAGCTCTGGCAAATCAGCGGCTACCTTTCAGTTAGGTAGTTTGGGCGTAATACACGGCAATCAAACCTTGGTAATGCAAACATCTGAAGGGCAAATAATTGAACCCTTTTCAATTTCAGCAGGCCTGGACTACCCTGGCATTGGGCCTATGCTAGCCGAGCTGCTTACTAGTAAAAGATGTATTGGCTTGGATGCAACCGATATAGAGGCGCTAGAAGCCGCTAAATTACTAACCGAGCTAGAAGGCATTATACCTGCATTGGAATCGGCACACGCTATTGCAGCCTTAGAGAAGATGATATTTATGCCAACAGATGTGGTTGTAATTAATTTATCAGGTAGGGGCGATAAAGACATGTCCACTTATATGAAATATTTTAAGAATGAAAAATAGGATAGCACAGGTTTTCAATCAGCAAAAGAGCTTGCTAAATATATTTATTACAGCAGGTTATCCTCAAATAAATAGTTTACCTAAAATAACCAAAGAACTTATTAACCAAGGAGTTAATATTATTGAAATTGGCATGCCATATTCAGATCCTCTAGCGGATGGTAAGGTAATACAAGCGGCTAGTGCCATCGCATTAAAAAATGGCATTACGATGCGCTCTATCTTTAATCAAGTAGAAGAAATACGAGCGTATTCGTTAAGTACTCCTTTAATTATGATGGGCTATTTTAATCAACTTTTACAATTTGGAGTGCCCTCTTTTTTGCAAAAGTGTAAAGAAGTAGGGGTAGATGGGTTAATCATTCCAGATTTGCCTGTTGAAGTTTACTTAAACCAATACCAAGAATTATTTGAAAAGTATGAAATAAAAATTTCATTTTTAATTACCCCACAAACCAGTGAGGAAAGAATTATTAAATTAGACCAAGCCTGTACTTCCTTTTTATATATTGTTTCCGATAATTCATTAACAGGGGGTAAGTCAGTAGGGTTTAGTGCTAAACAAATAAATTATTTTAAAAAGATAAAAAACCTGCCTCTTACTTCTCCAACGATGATTGGCTTTGGTATATCCTCAAAAAAAATGGTGGAAGAAGCCAACCTATACTCAAATGGAGCCATTATTGGTAGTGCTTTTATCGAAGCCATAAGGGTAAATAACCAAGTTTCGTTTATACATAAGTTGCTATAATTTATTAGGCAATGCAAGCCACGTTATTGCACAATTATTAGTGGCAAAGATTCCTCCACTTTGTTACGGAATGACTTGCTTTGTGGGGTAACCTCTAGTTTGCCGCTTCTGTTTGTACAATACGTCATATCGTAGTGCAACGTAGATATCTTAGCCAAGAGCAAATTATTATTAGGCAATTCAAACCAAATTACTGCACAATTATTAGTGGCAGAGATTCCTTCACTTTGTTACGGAATGACTTGCTTTGTGGGGTAGCCTCTAGTTTGTCACTTCTGTTTGCACAATACGTCATATCGTAGTGCAACGGAGATATCTTAGCCCAGCAGCAAATTATTATTAGGCAATGCAAGCCACGTTATTGCACAATTATTAGTGGCAAAGATTCCTCCACTTTGTTACGGAATGACTTGCTTT
>CAZGDC010000033.1:0-19229 GCA_964524405.1 uncultured Roseivirgaceae bacterium | reverse complement strand
CAATGGAGCGTGTACTTCAATGGACACCGAAGATATTACGGTAACTGCATTACCCGATGCGACAATAACGGCAGCAGGATCATTTTGCGAAACAGATGGCAGTGTAAACTTAGTAGCTGCTACAGGCGGTGGGGTATGGACTGGCACAGGCATTACCGATGCCGCCTTAGGCACATTCGACCCTGCCACCGCAGGCGTAGGCACACATACCATTACTTATACCATTACCACAGGCGGTTGTATAGCCGATGATACCGAAGATATTACCGTAAATACGCTTTCAGATGCGACTATAACCCCAGCAGGGCCATTTTGTGCATCAGACGCTTCGGTAACCTTAGTAGCAGCAACAGGAGGCGGCCTATGGTCAGGAGTAGGAATTACAGATGCCGCCCTAGGCACCTTTGACCCAGCCACCGCAGGAGGAGGAGCACATATCATTACTTATAACTTAACCAATGCCAATGGGTGTACGAGCTTAGATACAGAAACAATACAAGTAGAGGCATTGCCTGATGCCACCATTACAGGGGCAAATGCCGTTTGTGAAAACTCATTGAATGAGCCATATAGCGTACCTAATGTGGCAGGCACCACGTATGCATGGACGTTAACGGGTGGAGATGGCATTATTGATGGGGCAACAAATACCAATAGTATTGTGGTTGATTGGCTGTTAACAGGGGGTGTTTTAGAAGTAATTATTACAGGCCCTGCTCCTAATAATTGTACGGCTACTTCTACATTAAATGTAGCCATTTCTGCCGTAAGTCCTCCACCAAATGGAGATGTGAATATTGTTGAAAATTTTTGTCAAAACGACCCTTTACCTAGCTTAGATGCTAATACTTCTACCGCAATGGGTACGGTTGTAACATGGTATTCCGATGCTGCACTTACTATGCCTATTGGCAATGGAAACCCTTTTACGCCCACAGCTACAGATTTAGATATGAATGTAGCAGGTACAACTGCCTTTTTTGTAACACAAGATGTTGGATGTGTGGAAAGCACGGCTATTGAATTTGCCGTTGTGGTAAACACTATACCAACAGATGTTGCAATTGTAGAAGTTGGATCTCATACCTTATGCGAAGGGAGTGCACAAACAATTACATTAGGCACGTCAGAAACAGGCGTTTTTTATCAAGTGCAATTAAATAGTGTAAATATAGGATCACCCGTAGAAGGAGATGGATCCACTAATTTCTTTTTAGCCTCCATAACGCAAGCCGATGGACTAGATGCTGCGGGCTCTCCGCATACCATTACTGTGGTAGCAGAATCAACAGGATGCCCTATTGTATTAACTGATATTATTACCGTTACGGTTGAGCCAGCTCCTGCGGACCCTGCCATTGTAGAGCAAGGAACTCAATCAATTTGTTTAGGAGGTTCGCAAGAGGTTACTTTAGTAACTTCTGAAGTAGGCACTGATTACACCGTGTTTATTGGCACAAACCAAGTAGGTGGGGTTGTTGCAGGAACGGGAGGAATGCAATTATTGGGCACTTTTAATGAGGCAGATGGACTAACAGAAGGCACTCACACCATTACGGTACAGGCAACCTTAGCCACTTGTGTTATTACTCTTACGAGTCAAATTGAGGTTACCGTAGCAGCTGTAGGAACGCCTCCGACAGGAACAAGCCCATTAATGACTTGCCAAAATGGGCCTGCACCAACACTTACAGTAACAGGTGCAAACATTATTTGGTATGATGATGCAGCTAAAACAAACCCTCCTATTGCCACAGGTAATTCATTTGTGCCTTCTGCGGCACAACTCGACATGACAGTACTGGCATCCACTTCCTTTTTTGCTACGCAAGATGCTGGATGTGGCGAATCAGATGTTTTTGAACTTATAGTTACCGTAGAAGAATGTGTTGGCAATTGTGATTTTACTATTCAGGTTAATCCGAAACCAGCCACCTGCCAGTTTACCGATAATGGAACGAAAGATGGAGGAGTAACATTTGTTCTTATGGGTGTTAATACAAATCCATTTTATACGGTTTCGGAATTAGATGGAACCGTAATTGCAAGCCAATCTAATCCAACATTTACAGGTTTAGCACCGGGAACCTATGATTATAAAGTGGAAGACTTAAACGCTGGTTGCAACCAGCAAGGGCAATTTACGGTGGTATTACAAGAAACACTTATTACCGCAACGGTAGAAAAGGCTGGAGATATTGCTTGTGCTGGTGACCCAACAGGAGGGTCGGCAGTAATTACAGTTGATGGAGGAAGTGGAAATGTATTTGAATACAGCGATGATGTAGGGTTGAATTGGATTGCCTTTGTTTCTGGTGATGTAATTACTGGATTGCCCGTAGGTGAAGATTATAATATTTTGGTAAGGGTAGATGCAACTGATTTATGCCCATACAGCGAATCAATTTCTATCAGCGAACCTGCGGCAATCACGGCTACCGTTAATAAACTATCGGATACCTACCCTGAACAAAATGTAGGCTCTTTTGAAGTTATTGATATTGCTTCTGATTTTCCGCCATTTGATATTCAACTATTGGATGAAGATGGGTTTGTGCTTGAAGATTTTGAGGCCGTTATACCCGATAGGTTTGGTAGATTCCAACATACTTATGGTCAATTAGCTATTGGTTCTTATGTGGCCGTTGTACGCGATGCTACGGGTTGTGAAGTGGAATTTGAGAAAGTGATTATTGAGTCTAAGAGTGAGGTTAAGATTCCTAATGTATTTACCCCTAATAATGATGGCGTTAACGAAGCATTCGTTATTTTAAATAAAAAGCCTGATGCTAGAGTGTTGGTGGTAAATCGCTGGGGTGTTAAAGTATTTGAAGATAGTAATTACCAAAATAATTGGCGTGCAGAAGGCGTGCCAGATGGGATTTATTTCTACACTATTGGTATGGAAGGGCAAGTGTATAATGGCTCTATAGAAGTATGGCGCGGTGGAGCTAAAATCAATAACTAACATAGTTGCCCATGCTGCAGCATTTATTAACAGGTACTAAGGGGCAGAAGCCTGTAATTAAAACAGGTGGTTGCCGACTAAATATTTGCTAAAAAATGCAACGTGTCAACTCCATCGGCATAGTCTGTTACTCTTGGAAATTGCGCTTTCCCAAAATAGATATGTTTTAATTCTTCTGCACCCACAATGCATTGAATTTTTTCTTCATGCATGTTAAGGGTAAGTTGTAAGGAGTCTAAATTTTCGTATTCTTCATAATAAAGCACTGCAAGTGGCGATACCATTTCGGTAGATTCTCTTAGCAAGAGAAAACCAGTATCTAAATGTGGCTCTCGGTTTACCAAATAAATAGATTTGGTGTAATCGTAATTATTAACCCACTTACTGTGGTTTCCAATTTCCTTAAAGTGGTTCATAAGGTCTAAAAAATAAACAAAATCATATCCTTTAGGTACATATAACTTGGATACATTTCGGCATCCTAATCCAAAATAGGAAAAAATATCTTTCCCTAAATTTAATAATTCTTCGGATGTTTCTTTGCCTGTAAGCACTGCACATGAAATTCGATTTTTACGTATAATGTGGGGCTGGTTACCAAAATACTGTTTAAAATAGCGTGCGGAATTATCACTACCAGTAGCAATTACAGCGTCTGAGTTTTCAAGTTTGTTAATATAATTAATACGAGGTTTAAGTTGAGGTTCTATGGCAACTAGTAAATCTGTTACTAAGGGCAATAATACTTTATCTTGCGAGCTTAATTTTATTAACGCAGTATTACCACTTATCAGTACCGAAAGTAAATCATGAAAACCAACCATTGGTATATTGCCCGCCATAATAATTCCAATGCGTTTGTTTGTAGCTGTAAACGAATACGTATTTGCCCAATTTTCTAATGCTTCTTTGTCAAGCATTTTAATTATTCCATTTACGGCCATTTCCACAGCCTTTGGAGTAAACCATCTATTTTCGTTGCCTGCTTTATCAGCCCAATGTGCTAATGCTTGCTTGGGTAGAGTTTTTAGCTGCTTACCTAGGAGAGCAAGGGCATTTATTCTTTGAGATAACGTCATTAGTTTTTAACTTAGTTTAGCCTATCTATTATATAGCGAAAAAAATAATAGAAAAAGACACAAAAAAACCTATTAGAAAATGATAACGACATGAATTTATTCATCATGCACAAAAGGCTATTAGTTACATTAGTAGGCTTCCCTTGTAATTAGGTTTGATATTTTTGGCTAGCTAAGATTTTCTTTTTTGAGCAACTATTTTATTACTACTATCAAAGTTATAATAAATTTTCATATATCCACATCTTGCAATAGTGTTATTCAGGTTGTTTTTTCATCGCTAAGAATCGTATCTTCGGCATCATCCATATACGCCATCCTGCTATTTATAGTTTTTGTTAAACTTCTATTAATAAATTCGCTTGTTTGCTAATCTTACTCCTTATTCTTAATACGATAGCACTGTCTTTGATTTGCTCCTAAAATATTCTTTTTTTGTTTGAAAAAGTGAGCTGGGGCTCATAAATTGCACCTTTGGAAGGTTTTTTCTTAACCCTAAATTAGTAAGGCCTCCGTTATTAGCCAAATAGATTAAAACTGGGGTTTAAAATTTAGCATTATCAACACAATATTGATGTTATAATAAGAAAATGGCACTTTGGCAATTACAAGGGAAGCCTACTGTAACCAGTTACACTAAATGATTTTGCCTCGATATTGTAAAAAATAGTTCAATCTAATTATTACGAGATTTTAAAATTAAAATGATATAATATAATTTTTAGCTAAATTTGTGCATTCAACATTTAACATTTATTCCGATATGAAATCCTTATCTATTATAGTGCTTATCTTCACATTCAGCCTTAGTGTGCTTGCTCAACCCAATTATTCACTTAAAACGTATAGGGTTAAAAGCGGACTAAAGGTTAATCAGTATAATAAAGAAGCTAAAAAATTAATAAAAAACGGTAATTATAATCAGGCAGCTATGAATGCGGCAACCGCATTAAAATTAGCCGCAAAAAAAGGGCATATATCCACGGCTCAAGAGTATTTGAATGCGAGCTATAATAGATCGGTGCAAGCTAGTTTAAACCGAATAGAGCTTCTGGAAGAAAACACCGAGTCTTTTGAAGGAGATCAAACGATAACAGACCTCGCAGAAATTATTAGGCTATACAAAGCGATGCGAGCAACCGATAATATCTTAAAAGAAGTACCCGAAAAATCATTTCAAGGAGCAAAAAAGAAAGACCCCGGTTTTCATCCAGAATATGGAGCCTATAAAAGCATTATAGCTACGACTAAAGAAAGATTAAGTACAGCCAAAGAAGAAGCCGCCAAAATGCATTATGCAAAAGCGAGAGAATTAGAAGGTAAGGGCAGTAAAATTGAATTTAAAATGGCAGCAAAACGCTACCGTTGGGCGTATGAGTATGTGCCTAATTATAGAGACGCTAAAGAACGATATGCTGAGGCTAAAAAACTAGGGACTACACGCATGGGCTTAATGAAATTTGAATCGAGCGGCAGCCAATACGGAGATTTAGGTGCTATCGTTAGTGATAAATTATTAGGTTATTTATCTAATAAGGCTGCTCAATTAGAGTTTTTCGAAATTATTGATAGAAACCAACTCGATGTAGTTGTAAATGAGCAACAACTTGCGCTTTCGGGCTTAATGGATGAAAGCACAACTGCGGATATTGGAGAATTACATGGCGTTGATGTTCTTTTAGTAGGCAATATCACTAAAAGTTTTATTGATAGGCAAGCGTTATCTCCTTTTAGTAAATCGTACTCTAAAAATGTTAAAGTGGGTACCGAAAAATACATTAACGATAAGGGCAAAGAAAGAACTAGAGATGTAATGAAAACAGTAACTGTTACTGCCAATATTCATCAAAAAAAGGCGGATGCTTTTGTAGGTAGTTCTTATAAAATACTAGATGTAAAAACGGGTCAAGTATTAAATTCAGGCAGTGCTACTGGCACCGATAATTGGAGTGTTCAATGGATAGGAAGGTATTCGGGAGATGCAAGGGCACTTCCTTCATTGGCTCGGGAAGAACCTAATTACCCAAGTTATGATAGTATGATAAGTAACTCCAGCGCCAACGCAGCGAACCAAGTTTATACTAAAATAATGAACTACGCACTAAAAGTTGGACAGTAATTGGTGAGCCACTACTGCCCAAATTCCAATTGATAAGAAATATCATTTCCAATGGTTTTTTTAGCTTTATCGTAGGCTTTGGCACTGGCCAATCTAAAATTAGCCCCTGCTCCTTTTATGCTGGTTAAAGAATTTTTATAAATTTCTTTACCCGTATCTGTTCTTATCATAGAAACCGTGGCATCTAAGTACGAAAAATAACCGAATTGATTGGCTTGCCCATTTCGAGTGGAAGATTCAATAGTAATCATAAAATCTGCCGCTGCCTCCACCTCAACAAATTTATAATCGAGTTCTAATAGTGCATTTTTTACCGAAGGAGCTAAGATTTTTATATCAAGCGGATTGCCCATTAATAACTCGTTAGATTTTACAAATATTGTAGGAGCTAATACCTCCAGTTTTACGCGCTTTGTTTGTAATGGATGCTCCAATAATATATTAGCTAAAAATTCAGAATCAGCAGGCAGGTCTAGTAGTTTGGCAGCATTTATTTTAATCTCAATAATCAGTTCCCCACTCGTTTTAATTTGCTCTGTATTTAATACAAGATGTGCCACCCCTTGCTTATCAGAAGCCACACTGGTTTCAAACTCAACCGACTCATCTCGTGTAATGGTAAATTGAATAGGAATGGCAGTCAATTTTTGCTCTGAAAGCATTACTTGCACATTAATTGGATGTTTAAAAAGAGTTACTTTTTTAATAAGATATGCCATTTGTGCTGGCAAAAGGGTGATTATTTCTAAATTGGGGATGTATTCAAAGTTTTTAGGCAAAAATACTAGGTTTCCAAACTGAACCGATGGGTAAGGAAATTTATTATTTACGGTTGCTTTTACTTTCCCTTTGGAGTCTGCAAAATTTACAACCATTACAATATTATCATTGGCTTTATTAAAGCTTCCTTCAAAAGTAAAGTCGCAACCCGACTCCGCAATTTTAACCGAACCTAAATCAGCTAGTTTGTTAAGGATACGCTTCTTAATCTCTGCCGAAAATTTACTTTCTTTACCTGAGTTTTCATAGCCAATAACACCTTTACAAACAGTAATTCCTCTATCTCCAATTTGTAATTGTAACCCATACGCATAAAATGAAGCTAGCTCCTGCACGTTTAAAGTCCCTTTATTAAAAAAGTCATGCGTACCCTGAGCTACAGCTATTTTCATTTCACCAATTTTATTAAAATCAAGTTTATCGTCTTGATCTAAGGCCATTAATATTACAGCCGATTGGTTAATCTCTTTTAATTTCGATTGGCTTTCGAATAATAAGTCAATCGCTTTTTCCTTATTCCCGTTGTTTATAGATGCATTGGCTATCCCCACATTTTTATCAATAGCAGCTGTATTTACTTTAATAATGTCTAAATTAAACTCAATAAGATCATGAATACTTACGTAGGAAAATGAAAATGCTGTCTTTTTCTTTTTATTATAATAATTGTCAAATTTTAAACCTACCAGTTCAGCTTTAGATATGGAAACGGAATTTTGATCTAATAACTGGGTTGATTCTGTATTTACAATGGAAATATTCATCACCGTTTCCGACTTTACATTTACATGTATCGACTCAATAATTTGGTTACGAGATGCCTGATTTAGGTTTTTATAAATAGCTGCTAAGCTTTGGTTTTTACCTACTAACTCAGAGTTTAGGCCCACTAAATATTGATTGGCTGGGTACTTGGCTTCTCTTTGATAAGGATCGAGCCAAAAAGGAGCATCTTTTTGGGCAAAAGAGGCGGTACAGATGGCCGAAATTGCAATTAATAGTATAATTTTTCTCATAATATAAATGTATCGTAAAGGTTGAGGACAGTAGTAAAGTACCTGTTGTTACGAGTAAGAGAGTGGGCATTTTAATGCGTTCCTTAACCCTAAAAAGAATGGTTGGTTTGAATACACATTCAAACCAACCATAAACAATTTCCTACGTGGAATGATGTTAAAAAAAAAGACCCTTACCACTTCATAAGCTTCTCTAACTTATCGTGTGCTATATCCGTTTCTTCTTCCAATTTTTTGGTAATCGCTCGTTTAGCCACTTCGTTTGCTTTCTTAGAGTTATAGGCCATTCGAACAAATACTTCTACATTTTTATTCTTTAGTGTTCTATAAATTTCAAATAGAGGAATGGTTCTACCCAATTCTTGTGCAATTATGTTTTTTGCTGCTGCTACTGTTTTAGTAACCGAAGCCGCTTCTTCTGCATTAAATTGCTGATTGGCAACACTGCTTTCAATTAATGCAGCCACTTGTGTAGAAATTGAACCTGCTAATTCTAGTTTAGCCAATTCAGTTGCCTGTAACTTAGCAGCCGACTGCGTATTAGCTACTGAATTACCTGAAGCTACAATGTATAATGGGTAGCCATCTTCATCTATTTCGTACTGGCGTATCCAAGCGGTTTCAATTTGTTTTTCCATTGGTAATGCACCAGGAGATACATGATATCCATCTTTTTTAAACCTTTTGGCTTCTTTACGTGCTTCTTTTACCGCCTTCTTTTTAATCTCTTTTTTACCAACTTTTCTAGCGTCTTTGGTTTGCGCAATCGTTAATGTGCTAAAAGCAATTATAAATGCTAAAGCGAGAGTTACTGTTTTTATTAGTTTCATTTTTTTTGTGTTTACAGGTTAAAAGTACATTATTTATTTAATTTAATTATTGATAGCCTACTAATTGTACTCGGTTTTTGAGTGGTAGGGTGTTGTGCATTATTTGTTAGTTCTATGGTTCGTTCTGATATATAAAAATCCAGCTCTCTCAAATAAATTGTTCCGTCTGCTTTAATATCTGCCTTCCCGCTTTTAAGCCCTTCTAACAAAGATAGGGTAAATGCTCCATGCTCCCATGTGGAACTTTCTAATGCCGACTCGCTACCCGTAGAAGCCGCCATTATTACTACGCCATTTTCATCACTTGCTGCTTCTCTAACAGCCTCGGTATTATCAGATTTAAAGTTGGCCACATTTACACCCAACTGCCCACTTTTACATGCATCTATAAATACTAATACATTAGAAGGTAGGTTGCCCAATAATGAAGCAATATCATGCCAACTTAACAGGCTTTCTTCAATATTTGTTAAATCGCTATCGTGTGGCATAATAAAAAATTGCCCATTGCTGTTTACACCATGCGAAGCAATAAATACTAATACCATATCTTTTGGCTTTACTTGCTTGCCTAACGATTCAAATGCCTCTAAAACAGCTAGTTTGGTTGCTTTTTCATTTATTAGTTTTGATACCACAATTTCTTTATAAACCGATGTTCCTATACTACTAAACACTTCAGCTACCGATTCGGCATCTTTATCTGCAAAATTTAAGTCATATTCATCATTGGCATAATCAGAAATTCCAACACTTAATATATATAAATCAGGCCTATCTGAATAATTAATTACTTTGAGTGAACGACCGTCAGCTCCTCGATTATCACCGCTTACTAGGTTTATTACTCTTTTTTCGGAAACCATCTTTGCTTCTTGATTAGCAACAAAAATTCTAATTTCATTTATGTCATTATTTAAAATCAATTCTTGCTCAACAAACAAATCAAACTCGCCTATCGGTTTAGGAATTACCACCCCTCTGGCATTAGATGCAGGTCGGCCATTGATTAAAATTTTAACTGATTTAATTTTTGAGTTGGATTTTATCTTTGCCTTAATAGTAATTTTAACCTCATTAAATTCGATACTTTGTAGTTTAGGTGTAATCCATTCGATTGCAGGTGCTGCTATCGCCACTTCATTTATTTTTAAAGAAGTTTCTTTTTTTATGAGATTATTACTGTGTAAATTAATTGGATTTACTTTTCCAATTTTTTGCTTAGCAATCTCAAAATTTCCCGTACTTATCGTTTGCCTTACTAATTCTGCCGAATGAAATTTTGATGCAAAAACACTACTGTTATAAAATTTCGATAGGCTTGAAGGTGTTTTATCAACTTGCCATCCCATATACTTTTCTCCCCCACTCGATGCCTGATAATACCCTTGGGGAGTCCAGGCAATCCATTCTTGTTTAGGAGCTATATAAACCGAAGCCAAAAGCTCTTGGGTTGCAAGGTTCCAAACTCTTATCGTTTGATCTTCGCAAAGTGCTGCAAGCCTATTATTAGCCGATGCAATTGAAATAATAGCACCATTAAATCCCTTTAGTTCCCCTTTAAACGCCCCGTTTCGTGTATATAGTTTAAGAGAAAAATCTCCTCCTACCGCAATATTATCTGCATTAATAATGGAATAGGAACGAACCCTTCCATCTCGTCTTGGATTCATATTAACCGTGCCTTTAAAGCCTGTGCTTAACGTGTATTTATTAACGAGTTGCAGCTTATACCCGTTTTCTTCGTGCACTTCTGTAAAATAATTGTTAGCAGGTTTTACATCCCAGTTAATAGAGAGAGAGGAAAAACTAAACTCTTTTTCAAACCCTTTTCCATTAGAGGAAAAAGCTATACTGGCATCATTTGAAATTCCTATTTTATTCTTTTTTAATGCGCTGTTTTTAAACACATGCAATGGCTCATTGTTTTTAAGATCATAAATAATGATGGTACCTAGAGACCCTCCAGCAAAAGCACCTAACCCATTAAAAGAAAGGGTAGCAGCCGAAACACTTGCAAATGGAAAAGCTAATTGCCCTTGGCTACTGGTAGTGCCAATATCAAATTTATATCCTTTAGAACCTGAAACAATAACTTTATTTCCTGCAACGGAAATAGCTCTTATTGGCTCATGTATAGAAGCTAAGTACTTACTAAATGCGCCTCTATTATCCCATAAAATAGCTTTCCCTTTATTGCCGCCAGAAATTATCCATTTACCATCGGAAGAAAATGCACATGTTTGCACCTTATCGATGTGCATTAACATGTCAATAGGCTTAGAAACGCCTGTTAAATCCCATAATTTTAGCGACCCATCATAGGAAGCTGACACCAACTGGTTTCCATTAGGTGCAAATGATATATCATATACTTGTGCCTTGTGCCCGCTAAGCACGTTGCTTGGAGAGGCTGTAATTTTTTTATCTGCATAATTTATAGCCCATAATTTAATAACTCCATTAGCATCAGCACTTGCCAATTGAAGACCATCTTTCGAAAATTTTATGCTTGTTACCACATTTGTATGACCTGTTAAGAGGGCCACTTCTGCTTCTTTTTCTAAATCTATGATGCGCACCTCGTTGCTTTCGAAATAGCCTCCAATCGCTAAAAATCTACTATCTGGTGAAAGTGCCATCGCATAGATAGCCCCTTCGGCCCCTGCACCAGAGAATGATCGAATGGTTCTATCTAAAACACCCTTTTCAACATCCCATATCCGAATGGTTTTATCGTCTGATACTGAAATGAGAAACTTTCCATTGGCTGTAAAAGACATATCATTTACAATGCCCGCATGTGCTTGGGGGTCGATTACCAATCTGGCATTTTGTGCCAAAGCATTAAGGCTACCCAAAATACTAGAAAATATTACTATTATAAGTTTAAATTTCATAACCACGGTTTGGTTTTACACAAGTATTGTACCAAAAAATAAGATAGATGTTAAGTTTTACAAGGTTGTTCGTTATACCTTGTGTTAAATTATGCTTTTAAAGTACCTATTCACCCAAGAGTCATTCCGGCTAAAAAAGTACTTTTTTAGCTAAACTTTAGCTATTTTTAGTACCATAGCGGTGCTATGCTAATAAAAAGGAGCTTCATTTATCAAAAAAACTATCTGTTTTTATCTCGAAAGCACCTCGGCTGAATAGACACCCTTTAAAAGTAGTAATTTTTTTAAAAATCTATTAGTTTTTCTTTAAAAATAGTCGGGACTAATTATGCACTAAATAGCTAATAATCAATTAGTGAAATGATTATTAGCATTACTTTTTGCAAGGTTATGAGTATGCGAATTTAAGGTATTGTATTTAATAATTGATTTTTTTAAGAAATCAGCAAATTACATCCTCGCAATTCGCTGTTATCAAATCGGCCAAGTACTTCAAAAGTTCCATCCTTATTTAACCTGCCTAAATCTTGTGTTTCTATAAATGCACACGTATGCACATTGGCTAAATCAATTACATTAATCCCTCCAGTTCGCCCAACAGGAGCTAGGGAAAAAGGGTCGCCTACTTCTCTAATAAGAACTTTTATAGACTGAGGCAACGTAAACTTGGCATGTTGCCCATACGCTTGCGAAAGCAATTCGGTCATCCCATATTCTGAGTATATATTTTTAAAATTCAACTTGGCTCTAAGCGTATTATATAGTTCTGCCCTTGTTACTTCTTCTCGCCTTCCTTTCATTCCTCCCGTTTCGATACAAATTACATGGCTCAAATCTAAATCGTAATTTTCTGCTAAGTGGAGCAATGCAAATGTTACTCCAACTAAAAATACTTTTTTGTCGCTATTTTTAAGGGCAATTAATGTAGAGGCTAGCTCCTGCAAATTATTCAAATAAAAACCCGATTGAGACGAGTTAGACTCCTTTATAAAAAACTGAGCCATGCTTACCAAAGAAGAATTAGTGCGCTCCAAATAGGAGGGCAATAAAGCTAGCACATGCATTTTTTGTAAAGATCCAAATTCTAATTCGAACAACCTTTTAGCGTGGTTATGATAAAAATTTATATCATAAACAGAATGCTTACTCGTTTGCTGGCCTGTAGTTCCACTGCTTTCAAATACTTTTTCGCTCTTCCATTCGTTGGTTTTAACAACATGCTTTTTAAAAAACCCAATGGGTAAAAAAGGAATTTGTTCGATTGTTCTAATTTTACTTAAATTAACACCAAGGTGGTTTAAATAAGTATTATAGAGCTTATTATAAGCAGACTGAAATTGAAAAACAGCTAAGGCATGGGCATCAAAGTTAGACTCATTAATATTGTGTAAATTATAAAGTAAACTTTTGGCATCTTGCATGCGTTTAAAAATTGGTAGTTTTGTGTTGCACAAATTTAAAAAAATCTAATTGAAGGAATTAATAAAATTTAGTCTATTACTAATCATCTTTAGCTTTTCTTTTTGGAGTTGTCGCGATTTACCTACTTATCCGGATACCCCTTTTATAGAATTTAGTGAGATGTTTTTTAAAACTGGCGAGTTTACAGACTCATTGTTTGTTATAGTTGATTTTAGAGATGGCGATGGCGATTTGGGCTTAGATCCTGGTTTTGACACTAATGAGCCTTTTAATGCCATCTATTATTGGCTAAAACCAGATGGAGATTTATTAAAATACTCCGATCGTAACACGCCTCCGTATGATACATTGCCCAAATATGAATTCCCTTATTCTTGCTCTCATTACTCCGTAGAAGAAGCTGATACTTTTTATATCATCCAAAATCCAAATCATTATAATATTTTTATAAATTATTATATAAAAAAGAATGGGCAATGGAATTTATATGATTGGTTAACAGCAAACCCTCCACAATGTGGAGAAACCTATAATGGCAGATTTCCAATTTTAAATCCCTCAGGTGCCGATCGACCACTTGAGGGCTCCTTAAAATATGGAATGACGGGAGCAGGATTTAAAGTTATTTTTAAAAATGATACACTTAAACTTGAAATTCAAATTCAAGACAGGGCGTTAAATAAAAGCAATATAGTAGAAACGCCCGAATTTGTATTAAAAGATATTACGATAAATTAATGCCTTAAATTCACGAATAATGCGGAACAACTCTTTCATCACGAAGTTTCTTGCGATTAACCCAATACTAGTAAGTGCCAACTCCTAACATAACCAAGGTACAGCCTTCTACTACCTCAATGTTTTGCTCTTGTGCCATTTGTTGAAATAATTCATTTTCAGTGCCTGGGTTAAATAATATACGCTTGGGCTTTAATGATAAAATATACTGATACCATTCAGGTTGATTTTGCGGGCCAATATACATCGTTACCGTATGCACATTCTTAATCACCGGCTTTTCTCTTAGAGGCAAAATTGGCATATCTAATACGGTTCCTTTTTTTATACCTACAGGAACAAATTCGATATGCGCACCCAAAAGCCTTTCTGCCGCCATATATGCATACCTAGTGGTGTTGGTAGTAGATCCAATTATTACTGTTTTTTTTGAATTACTCATACCTTAAAATACTTTTTAGCTGCCATTTTTGCGCAATTTTCTCCATCCATTGCAGCCGAAACAATTCCTCCCGCATAACCTGCTCCTTCTCCTGAAGGATATAGTCTTGCTATTTGAACGTGCTCCAAGGTTTCTGGATTACGAGGAATTTTAACAGGTGAAGAAGTTCTACTTTCCACTCCTAAAATAATAGCTTCATTGGTTAAATAGCCTTTCATTTTTTTATCGTAGGTTTTAAAAGCTCTTCGCAACCTATAGGCAATGCTTTCGGGTAATACCTCTCCTAGCTCTGAGGCAACTACCCCTGGCTGGTAAGACGTTTCTGGAAGTGTTGACGATACTCTTTTTTGCGTAAAATCGACCAATCGCTGGGCAGGGGCGGCTTGCTTGCCCGAAACGGCAAATGCGGCCTGTTCTACTTGCTGCTGAAAATACATGCCTGCGAGTGCTCCGTGCTTTTTAAAAGCGCTGGTGTCTTGCTCATCTACAGCTACCACTATGCCTGAGTTTGCGTATTTAGAATCTCTACGTGAAGGGCTCATGCCATTTACCACAATTTCGCCAGGGGCAGTGGCCGCAGGAACAATAAACCCACCTGGGCACATGCAAAATGAAAAAACACCTTTCTTTTGCTCCTCATAATAAATTTGATGCGCCAAAGAATAACTCGCAGCAGGCAGGTACTCATCGCGTACATCGCAATGGTATTGTATAGAATCTATTAACTTTTGTGGGTGTTCCACCCGAACTCCTAATGCAAAAGGCTTCGATTCTATTTTAATTTTTTTAGCCTCAAGAAGGGTATAAATATCTCGTGCCGAATGCCCCGTAGCCAAAACAACACTTTCTCCTGTAAACTCTTCTTCTCCTACTTTTACCCCAATTACTTCTCCATTTTTAATACGTATATCATCTACTCTTTTATTAAAATGAATCTCTCCTCCATGCTCCAAAATAAAGTCTCTTATATTCGCAATTAGCTTAGGCAGTTTATTAGTGCCAATATGTGGGTGAGCATCAATTAAAATTTCATCGGGTGCACCAAAGGCTACCAATATTTCTAAAATTCTTCGCACATTGCCTCGCTTGCTAGAGCGGGTATATAATTTACCGTCTGAATAGGTGCCTGCTCCGCCTTCGCCAAAGCAATAATTAGAATTTGGATTTACCACATCATCTTTATTGATGGCTGCAAGATCTCTTCTTCTGCTTTGCACATCTTTTCCTCGCTCTAAGATTATGGGCTTAATCCCATCCTCTATTAATTGCAAGGCGGCAAATAGCCCCGCTGGACCCGAACCGATAATAACCACCGATTTAGCATTGCTCACATTCACTTCAGGCTTTATATATGTTGTGGCTAATAAAGGCTCATCATGTTCAAAAACGTTGGCTTCGACTCGTACTTTTACATTTGATTTGCGTGCATCAATGGAGCGTTTCAATAGCTCCACCTTACCATTAGCCATACCCGATTTAGCAATTATAATTTCGTTTAAAATCGCTGGAGAGTATGCTTCTTTAGGAGATAATGCAATTATTATTTTTTTTGGCATTAAAATTTTTTTATTTTAAAAGTGTAGCCTAAATTAAATCCTGCTCTTAAAGAGAGCGAAAGATTATTGCTGTTTATATTACTAAATGGATCTGATAGTCGGTTTGACTGATATGTTTTTACAAAATCGCGATAACCAATACCTGTTCCTAAAAATACATCTATGGTAAAGCCATTATCTCGCTTATTTTTAAAATATCTAAACCCAATTAAAATCGCATATTCGTAGTTAGATTCAAATGCACCCATCACAGGGTTTTCATTTATATTAGAGGAATGCTGCAAATAGGTATAACGCAATTCATGAGCAAAATAGGGCACTCCAAAATCGGTTCCTTTTTGATAAAATTTTTGCCTAACAGAAGCACTGAATCCTTGGGTAAAAGTTTTTCCATCTTCAATGGCAGAAAAATTCTTTAAAAAAGGATTGCGAATGTACTGCACTAAAAACTCATAACCCAAGCGCTCATTCATATAATACTCTACAGAAATTGGGAAAACATTATAAAAAACAGCAATCGGATTATAGTTAATAATGTAGGCTCTATACTCGTTAATCTTGCTTTTAAAATACCTATTGCCCGAACTAGAATAGGAGTAAGATCCAATTCTAACGTTACGCTTTTCTGCGCTTAATACTTTTTGCTCTTCGTTATCATTTGCCAATAAAAAGCCCTCATTATTACCTTCGTAATAGGGCTTATAATAGCCCGCCAATTCGCCATTGGCTTCATATAATTCCCATATTCCTACTTTCTTATAGGCCCGAATAACGCCTTTCATTTTTTGCGTGCCTAGCAAGCCATCTTTTATTTCTTTACGTGTGGCAGGAGGATAATACCCGATAAATTCTCCTTCGCCATTTCTAAAACTACATTCTCCTTCTAAATAGCCCGATTCGTAAAAATATTGCCATACGCCTTGATTTTTTCCATTTACCACTTTACCTTTTACCTTTAACGACCCAGTTTTATAATATTCTTTATATATACCGTTACCCAGTTCATAATTGGCTTCCCCTTTTAGTTTACCATCTGTATAATAAAGACTCCACTCCCCATCTTTTTGACCTTTGTACAATTTCCCTTTGGTTTTTACAATGCCCGATTCATAATAATGAATCCAAATGCCATCCGTTAAATTGTTAATATAATTCCCTTCTGCTTTAATAGATCCCGACTCATTATAATACACCCAAGGGCCAAACTTTTTACCTTGTTTATAAGTTCCTTTTGCTTGATTAGCACCATCTTCATAATAAAAAAGCCACCTTCCTTCTTTTTTACCCTCAAATTTTTTGCCCTTCGATTTTAGTTCGCCACTAATATAATACTCTGTATAAATAGAGAAATCTTCTTTAATCTCTTCGGTCGCTTTTAATCCTCCAGAATTTGCATAATATTTCCAAATACCAATTCGGGAGTTGTTATTATATTTACCTTCACTTTGCTTATTGCCATTGGAGGAAAAAATTACCCAATTGCCAACCCGCTTCCCATTTACAAGCCTTCCTTCCATTTTTTTTTCTCCAGCTTCGTAATAGTATTTCCAAATACCATTATTTTTTCCGTTAACAACCTCCCCTATCATCCGCAATTCTCCCGATTCATAAAAATAGCTCCATTCACCAGTAGATATGTTATCAATAAAATATCCCTTACTCTTAATCGTGCCATCTTTATAAAAAGAAACATAGTTTCCATCTAGTTCTCCTTTATTATTAATGCTAAATTCTTCTTTTAAGGGCTCGCCTTCCATCTCATAATTAGTACGCATTATTTTCTGTGCTTGTATGTACTGCACAAAAAGTAAAATAAATATAAAGGAGAGGACAAAACGCATGTAACCCAATAAATAATAACACCATTAATTGAAGTGCTAAAATACTATGAATTTGGGTAAATTTAGTTGCAATATTGATTTTATAAATGCTAGTGCATGCAAATAATCCTTGTAGATTTGCATTAAATAAAACCAAGTATTTACTTCGATTAATCTCGATATTATTAAGCGCACTAATGAAAACAGACCTATTTGAATCGCCCGATTTTTATCATATTGACGACTTATTGACCGAGGAACACAAATTGATTAGAAGTTCTATTCGCGACTTTGTAAAAAAAGAAATTAGCCCTAACATCGAAGATTGGTGTCAGCGTGCTTATTTTCCAGAAGCTATCGTTAAAAAATTTGGGGATGTTGGTGCTTTTGGCTCTTTTGTATCTCCTAAATATGGTGGTGGCGGATTAGACTATATTTCGTATGGCTTAATTATGCAAGAGATTGAACGAGGTGATTCGGGCATGCGCTCTACTGCTTCGGTACAAGGCTCCTTGGTAATGTATCCTATTTATAAATTTGGTAGCGAAGCCCAAAAGAAAAAATATCTACCGAAACTAGCCTCTGGCGAAATGTTGGGTTGCTTTGGATTAACAGAGCCTGACCATGGCTCTAACCCAAGTGGTATGACCTCTAATTTTAAAGATATGGGCGACCACTATTTACTTAACGGAGCTAAAATGTGGATTTCAAATTCGCCTAAAGCCGACATTGCCGTTGTGTGGGCAAAAAATGAAGAAGGCAGAATCCATGGGCTTATTGTAGAACGTGGTATGGAAGGATTTACAGCTCCTGAAACCCATAATAAATGGTCGTTACGAGCGAGTGTAACAGGAGAATTAGTATTTGACAATGTAAAGGTGCCTAAAGAAAATCTACTGCCTGGCAAAAGCGGATTGGGCGCACCGCTCATGTGTTTAGACTCCGCCCGTTATGGCATTGCTTGGGGCGTAACAGGTGCAGCTATGGACTGTTACGATGCGGCTCGCAGGTATTCGCTTGAGCGAATACAATTTGGCAAACCTATTGGTGGCTTTCAGCTCATTCAAAAAAAATTAGCAGAAATGTTAACCGAAATTACCAAAGCCCAATTGCTTAATTGGAAACTTGGTAAAATGATGGATGAGGGAAAAGCAACTACGGTTATGATTTCGTTAGCAAAACGAAATAATGTGGCCATGGCGTTAGATATTGCACGCGAAGCTCGCCAAATACACGGTGCTATGGGCATTACTGGCGATTATCCTATGATGAGGCATATGGCCAATTTAGAATCTGTACTTACCTACGAAGGCACTCACGATATTCATCTGCTTATTTTAGGACAAGAAATTACGGGTATTGCGGCTTTTAAATAACAGCCATATTAACATTAAAATGTCGCATTAGATTGCTTCTATTCTTTATTGCGCAATGCAATTACTGTTCTCACTCATCCTTGTTGCAAACCAGGATGAGTGAAGTTTTAGAACTAACGCCATTTTATCTATCCAACCAATTTTTAAATTCTGCCACTTTTTCTCTGCTTACTACTGCATCTC
>CAZGDC010000032.1:0-19585 GCA_964524405.1 uncultured Roseivirgaceae bacterium | reverse complement strand
CGTCCGCCAGGTTATTAAAATTGATTGATATAGTCACTTAGCTACCTAATAATATTTTTATATATACAAATACACTTGAGTAAATGAACCGAGTTACTTTGGTTCCATTATTAAAAAAATGGCTGTACTGTCGCCAATATTGAGCACTTTGTGCCAGGGGATTTCTTTATTTGAAAAACTACTTCCTGTGGGCACATTTACTTCTCGTGTTCCGTTTGCATCTGTTATTCTAAATTTGCTTCCTGCAATGGTATAACCCACATGGGCTTTATGGTAATGCTTTTCGTGGCCAACGCCAGGAGGGAATGTACACTTTAAAACACGTAAGTTTTCTGTTTCTTGTAGTACTTTACAAACTACTTGGTTTTCCCATCCTGCCTCCAACGGGTCTGGCAAGGTGGGTTTTGTGCTACAACCAACGATAACAAGTAAAACAAATAGCGATGAATAAACGTTTATCATTTTTTTATTTGTATAATATATCTTTACCCATTCGCCCAGTTTTCTCTATCTAAACTGCGGTACTGGATGGCTTCGGCTAAATGCTCTACTTTAATTTCTTCCGATTCGGATAAGTCGGCAATGGTACGTGCTACTTTTAAAATGCGATCATAAGCACGTGCCGAAAGCCCTAGTTTTTCCATAGCTGTTTTAAGTAATATTTTACCCGCAGTATTTATCGCACAGACTTCTTTTACTTTTTTCGAATGCATTAGAGCATTGGAGTGTACATCTTCTAATTCTTTAAACCGTTCGGTTTGAATGGCTCTTGCTTTTATTACTCGTTCACGAATCACTTGGCTCGATTCTGAGGTTAGGTTACCTGTCATTTGGTCAAATGAAACGGGGGTTACTTCTACATGTATATCAATGCGATCGAGCAAAGGGCCGCTTACTTTATTCAAATATTTTTGAACAATGCCTGGGCCACATACACATTCTTTTTCGGGGTGATTATAATAGCCACAGGGGCATGGGTTCATACTAGCTAGCAGCATAAAGTTAGCTGGAAAATCCAGCGATATTTTAGCCCTCGAAATAGTTACTTTTCGGTCTTCCATTGGTTGGCGCATTACCTCTAGCACCGTGCGTTTAAACTCTGGTAATTCATCTAAAAAGAGTACGCCATTATGTGCTAAAGAAATTTCGCCTGGTGATGGAAACCCTCCGCCCCCTACTAAAGCTACATCCGAAATTGTGTGATGGGGCGAGCGGTACGGTCTTGTGGTCATTAAAGCGGCATTATCGCCTAACCGACCTGCAACCGAATGAATTTTAGTGGTTTCCAAGGCCTCGTGTAACGAAAGTGGGGGTAAAATAGAAGAAAGCCGTTTCGCCAACATTGTTTTTCCTGCACCGGGCGGCCCAATTAAAATAACATTATGCCCCCCTGCTGCTGCTATTTCTAAGGCTCGTTTAATGTTTTCTTGTCCTTGTACATCGCTAAAATCAGCTTCATAATTATTTAGCTCTGAGAGGAACATGTCTCGTGTGTCCATTTCAACTGGGGCAATTTCAAGATTGCCAGCAAAAAAATCAATGGCTTCTTTAATATTGGATACACCAATTACATCTAATTCATTTACAATGGCGGCTTCGGTGGTGTTTTTTTTAGGCAGCATAATGCCTTTAAAACCTTGTTTACGGGCATCAATGGCAATGGGTAAAACGCCTTTAATGGGGCGAAGCTTTCCATCTAATGAAAGCTCCCCCATAATCAAATAATCTTCGATATTGGGTGCAGAAATTTGACCTGATGCTTTTAATATTCCTAAACCAATAGGTAAATCATAAGCAGAGCCTTCTTTTTTAACATCGGCTGGTGCCATGTTAACAATTACTTTTTGGCGCGGGAAAAAGTAATCAAAATGCTTTATGGCAGACTCTATTCTGTGGGAGCTTTCTTTTACAGCATTATCGGGCAAACCGCTCATCCATACTCCTGTGCCTTGCAATACGTTTACTTCAATATCTATCTGGGTGGCCTCTACTCCATATACTGCACTGCCAAAAGTTTTAGCAAGCATTATTCAGCTTTTTCATCTATACTAGAACTATCACTCCCCAATGTATCCTCTTTTGAGCTTATGGGGGTTGGAGGTTTTATAATTGGGGCTGGCAATTTATTTAGTTGAGCCTCTTGCATATCAAAGAGCTTGGCTTTTAACTCATTTTTATCTTGTTCCAATTGAGCTATGTTTTTTTTTGCTTTTCTTCCATCCAATTGGTACATCATAAAACTGAGTATAAATAACGTAATACCGATCAATGAAAAATAAAGCAGATAGGGAATATAACCTTTCATCTCCATTAAAAATCTTAGGTTATCATGGTTTTTATAGCTTACATAAGATATACCCATTTGAATAAACATGAACAGGGCAAAGGCAATCCAAATTATTTTTCTTGAGGTATTCATATTGCTTTTATTGCTTTGTTAAAAAGAGATTTCAAGGTAGATAAAATTTGTGGGCTAAACAAAAATCGTTAAACTTAAATTCCCAATACTCTTTAAGCACTTTTATTCTTACATTTTATTTCAAGAGTTGTCATACCTGTTGCTTTATACCATTTTAATTTTGAGATGTCGTAATAATTAGATTGGGCTATTTTTTAAACCACTTCCCTATTTTTTTTAAAACCCCTTCTTTCGGCTCTTTTTCAGCCTTTCTCTTTAGCCGTTCTTCTTTGTTAGGGAAAAGCCATTTTCTAAGAATAAATTCTTCCTTAAACGGGTCGCAATCAAGCTCATTTGCCCATTGTTCGTTCATTGCTTTGAACAGAACGGCTGTGTAGTTTCTGAAGCTATTGTCCTTGTTGAGCGCTTGGTAAAACCCTGCCCAAATGGGCAAAGCCATGGTGGCACCTTGCCCTAAACTTGTGCTTCTAAATCGGATGGCAGGGTAGGCCCCTCCCACCCATGTACCCGAAACTAAATTGGGAGTAATGGCCATAAACCAACCATCGGCATTGCCTTGGGTAGTGCCTGTTTTTCCTCCCATTGGGTTGGTAAGCTTGTATTTTGTTCTAATGGATTTGCCTGTGCCATTATCCACCACGCCTTTTAATAGCTGTGTCATTTGAGCTGCTGTTTTCGCGCTCAAGGCTCTTTTGCGAGGGGCCTCTTTGTATTCATAAAGCACATTCCCATCCTTATCCTCAATTCGTAAAATGGCATGTGGCTTAACTTGGTACCCCCCATTTACAAACGTGCAATAGGCGGCAACCATTTCTTGAATAGAGATACTGGCTACACCCAATGCCAATGAAGGCACATGCGGCATGGTGGATTTTATGCCCATTTTTTGGGCTTGTGCAATGGTGGTGTTTATGCCCACCTCATTTAATAAATTAACAGCTACGGTATTTACGGATGCTTCCAAGGCGCCTTCCATGGAGTATTTACCTTCGTAATTGCCATGGTCATTGGTCGTAGCCCATTCGCCTTCTTTTACTTTAAAACTTTGTTGGGCTGCTTTAAAATAGGTGCAAGGCGAAACATTATTTTCAAGAGCCGTAGCATATACCAATGGTTTAAAAGTAGAACCTACTTGCCGTTTGGCACTTTTAGAAACATGGTCGTAAGGGAAGTAGATGTAATTAATGCCACCCACCCATGCTTTTATGGCCCCGTTATTTGGTCGCATGGCCAAAAAGCCTGCTTGCAGTTGCTCCAAATGATGCTTTAAAGAATCCAACGGGCTCATGGTTTTAGTGATAGAGCTTGGCCAATCAAACACCCTCATTTTAATTGGTGATTTTAATTCCGCATCTGTTCTGCCATTAGTAATTTTTTTAATTTCTTTTTGAAGTAATTTTTGATTAGAATGCCAGAATTTACCATTCCAATGTTTATCAAATAGCACTTGCAGTTTGTGCATATGAGTGCTCATAGCCTGCTCTGCATATTTTTGCATACTAGCATCAAGGGTGGTGTATATTTTTATGCCACTTTTTGATAACGATAATTCCGTTTCATTTTCCTTATTATAAGCCTCTAAAAATAGTGTTACTTTCTTTTTTATGGTTGCTAGAAAATAAGGAGCCAATTTGCCTCGTGGTTTTTGATAATCAACAATTAACGCTGTTTTTTGAAGAGAATCACATTCCTCTTGGGTAAGCATATCTTGTTTTATCATTTGTGCAAGCACTAAATTTCTTCTTTTTAGAGATGCTTTTGGGTGGCGCACTGGATTATAGGAAGTAGTGGCTTTAAGCATACCTACTAATATGGCTGCTTGTTGCTGATTTAAACGTTTAGCTGAGGTGTTAAAATATCGTTGGGAGGCTGACTCAATTCCATACACATCTTCACCAAAAGAAACCGTATTAAGGTAAAACTCCAACAGCTCCTCTTTGGAGTAAATCTGCTCTAAATTATAAGCGGTTATCAACTCTCGCATTTTATTAATAGGATAATAAAAGGCTTTATAATTTTTACGAGGATATAGGTTTTTAACTAATTGCTGGGTTAATGTGCTGCCTCCACCAGAAGAGCCTTTTTGTAATAAAATGGTTTTTACAACCACCCTGCCAAGGCTTCGTAAATCAATGCCTTGGTGCTCGAAAAAACGTTGGTCTTCGGTAGCTATTAGAGCGTTAATTAGCTTAGGGCTTATGTTACTATAAGAAACCGGAGACCTATCCTGCACATAAAACCTACCCAATTGCTTATTATTGGCATCATAAACAATGCTTGCTTCTAGGTGATGAATGGTTTTCAATTCGCGCTCGGTTGGTAACGGCCCAAAAAATCCTTTAAGCACCATAAAAAAGAACACGATAGGACCAATAATTCCAGCTAAAACAAGAAAACTAATACTTTTTAAAAGAATTTTTTTCATTATTTATTTAGGTACTTAGTTGTAAACCAAAGCTCAAATAGGGGGTCTAAAAATTGAACTTCTGGAGTTAGTGTATCTATAATTTCTTTTTTTTCAAGTGCCCCTTTTACTCTAGATACATTACTTGATGAACCTAACTTATACGTCTCTAACGTTATCTTGGAATGAAAATTTTGAACCCCTTTAGATAATGCTGTTAAAAAATTTATTTGCGTGTTTGATAGGTGCTCAATTTCACGAGCAAAGAACATATCGCTTTGTCTTATCAAGTCACTTATTCCTAAATTTAGTGTTTCGTTTGATGCCGTTTTAATGGTTCTTACCCAAACCAAATGTGCAAGCTGCTGCACATAATACGATTGGTTTTTAACCGTTTTCACAATCTGTTCGGCTAATGTAGGCGATATTTTTTTTTGGGTAGATTCAAATTGTTTGCATATAAAGTCTATCCAATGGGGAGTCTTAATTTTCTCCAAAAACATGATGTCTCCAAAATTGTAAAACGGCATACTCTTATTTTGAAAAATATCAATCATCATATGCTTTTTGCTTCCATATAAACAATAACTAACATGTTTATGATGTTGCCATGAAGCCCTCAAACGTTGCTGAAATAATAATGGATCGTTAAACCTTGACAGGTTTTGAAATTCATCTACACAAATAATAATTCTTATGTTTTTCGCTTCTGCAATTTTGTTGGGTAAGTCAAGTATATCTTGATAATTTATATCTAGCTGTTCGTTGGAAAAACTAATTTCAAAATCATTTAGGGGATCAGCACCAAACGAAAATTTTGGGCTTAATTTACTTAGAAATGACTTTGATAGGTTTATCCACTCTTCCATTTTACTAGAAGTAGATTTTATCACTTCTTTGGAAAGCACCTTATAAAATTCTGATTCGTCTTTGATTTGATATAAATCAATAAAACAAAAAATGGTTTTCTTATTCTCGGTATCTAAAGCAACCTGTTTAACTAATGAAGATTTTCCCCATCGCCTAGGGGATATAAGCATTGTATTTAAGCCGCCTTTTAGGTTTTGGCTTAAACGTTTGCGCTCTTCTTTTCTGTTTACAAAGTTTGCTTGCTTTACGAGTTCTCCATATTCAAAAGGTAGTTTCATATTGCAAATATATGTAACAAACATGTGTGTCGCAACTATGTGTGTCGCAAAGTTGTGAGCAGCCCTGTGTATTTATCTCAGTAGTCAGATGAATTTTTGCAAAGTAAAAAGAATACCTCCATTTGGCGTAATTCTATTTCATTTCATCCAAAAGTACCTCAACGGCTTTTTTCAATTGTTCATCGTTTCCTTTTACCTTGCTATCTGGTGCATTGGATAAAATTACATCGGGTGTTGCTGGTATGTTTTCCATGCTGTTGCCTGTAGCATATACATACCAAGCTCTAAATGGCATTCGCACAAAAGAGCCATCTATTAAACCTTGCCCGCCCGTAGAAATAACGGCCCCAAAAGTAGGCTCGCCCACTAAAGTGCCTCTATCTAGTTGCTTGAAGGCATGGGAGAAAATTTCTGCATTGGAATAGCTATTGGCATTACATAAGGCCACCGATGGTTTTAACCAACTTGCCAACGGCAATCGTTCGCTAAATGGATAATATGATTTGAATTTGGTGTTTTCTGTCGCAAGGTTTTGGGCGGCTCCACGAGGAACGGTATAGGCATGTTGCTTTACATTAAGTACTGCCATAAGATAATCGGTCGTCCAACCTCCCCCATTATAGCGTACATCAATCACGATGCCTTCTTTGCCATGCCCCGCAGCCATTAAATCGCGTTCAAATTCCTCAAAACTTATCCAATTCATTCCTCTAATGTGCAAGTAGCCCAGTTTACCACCCGAATAGGAATTGGTCAATTTTCTTCGTTTCCCTACCCATTCTTTATATAATAAAGTGGAGATACTACTTGTTGGTCTAATAATAATATCTCTTTTTGCTCCAGTAGAGCTTTGCACTTCTAATATCATCTTTTCACTAACTGTTCCTAAAAATGGAGCGTAAAAATTATTGGTTTCCAAAACTTCTTTACCATTAACCCTTAAAATTATATCTCCAACACGTAGCTGGCTTGCTTTTCGATTTGCAGGGCCATCAGGCACAACCCTTATTACTTTTACTCCTTTTTTTAGCGGCTCAATATCAATACCCAATAAGCCTGTTTTTTCCTTTTGAGTATCCACTCCATCCGACCCTCGTAAACCCATATGGCTCGCATTTAATTGCCCAAGCATTAGGTTAAAAACATAATGGAAATCTCGTTGAGTTGGAGCAGAAACAGCCCAAGGCTTGTACTGTTTTTTTAGGGCATTCCAATCTTGCCCATGAAAATCGGGGTCATAGAAGCCCGCTCCTAATGAACGCCAAGCCTCTTCAAATATTTGTACCCTTTCTTTAGGGTGATTAATATCCATTTTAGCTGAAAACGGACGACTTTCCACTTTTGATTTAGCTGCATCTGTAACGGATAGCTTGCCTCCTTTTTTAACAAAATATATTTTTTTTCCTTTAGATCCCAATGTAACACCATAAGGATTTTTTCCTCCTTTAGTTAAACTTTCTTGTTTTTCCCCATTCCATTTAATTTTTTGAAGGTCTCTTTTTCCTGCTCCATTATCTGCCGTAAAAAATAGATGCTCCCCATCATTTGATATGGCTAAACCTCCTTCATCGCCAGACAATCTAGTTACTTGAGTAAGGCGGTTGTAAATATTGGCAAAGTCTATTTGGATGGATTTAACTTCTTTATCCTCTTTATCCTTTTCTTTTTTATCTTCTTTTTCTTCTTCTAAATCTTCTTCCCAATCTTGTTTGGTTTTATTCCAGTCTTCTTTTTTGAGCCATACAAACCACACATCTCTATCTCCATTATTTCGGTTCGATAAAAAGGCTAATTTAGAACCATCCTTACTCCACTTTGGGCTCACATCACTTTTAGGGTGCATGCTTATATTAACAGGCTTACGGCTGTTATCTGCTTTATGAATGTAAATGTCTTTGTTAAAGTTGAGGTCATCTAAGGAATAAGCCAACCACTTAGAATCTGGGCTCCAACTAATGCCAGATGGGGTAGCCCAACCATTTAGCAAGGTGGTATTGAGTGTGAATTTATTTTTACCGCTAATTGCACCCACTTTTAATCCTCCACGACCCATTCGGTAGGCAATACTTTTTCCATTAGGCGATACCACTAGGTTAGATTCATCTTCGGGGGTGTTAGTTAGTTGAGTTGCTTCTCGCTTTAGCGTTAAAAATAAATCTGTTTGGTTTACATCGGTGGATTTAATCATAAAAATATCGTATTGCCCACCTTTATCTGAGACATACAATAAAGTAGAATCATTAAGCCATGCCACATCTTTCTCCCTTGAAGGAGAATTTGTAATTTGAACGGTTCTTGATTTCTCCTTGTCATTTTGGGTTATAAAAATTTCGCCTCTTATTTCAAGTGCTATATTTTTTCCATTGGGCGAAACTGCGTAATCGCTTAATTTAGACGAAAATGTTTTGTGCTCAATGGGATCGAAACGGTAGTCGCTACCAATGTTTATAGCTAGTTTTTTTGGTTTACCCCCTGCACTTGGCATGGTATAAATGGAATTAAATTGCTCCATCGCCAAGAGTGAACCATCTCTACTTATGCTTAAATACATTACACCATAATCCTTAAAATTAGTGATTGTTTCGGCTACACCATTCGGTTTTCCATCTGCATTAAGAGGTTGCTTAACTACATTGTATTTTCCACTTTTAGCACTAATAAAATAGAGTGTTTCATCATTGCCCCAAACAGGGTTAAAATCTTGTCCATCGAATGTGGTTATTTGATTATAAGTATCAGATTTAGTGTCATAAATCCAAATATCTCTATTGGCAGACCCACGATACGCTTCACGTGCAATTCGGCATGCTCCTCTTACAAAGGCAATAAATCGCCCATTGGGCGATTGGATGGGGGTTGAACCAAAGGCATCTAATAAACGAGTGGGAGTGCCTCCTTTTGCTGACACAACTGCCGACTCGGAATCCCATTCTACCTGCCTAAAATCTCTTCGTGTATCGAACAGCAAGTTATTATCCTTTGTCCAATCGCTTAGAATATCGCCCGATGAACGATACGTAATTCTTGTTGGAATACTGCCTTGGGCATTTATTATAAATACATCGTCATTGCCCCATCGGTTACTGCTAAATGCAATTTGTTTCCCATCAGGGCTCCACTTAGGCAGGTAATCGTTGGCTTGATGAATCGTTAATCTGTTGGTTTGGCCTGTGGCCAAATTCATTGTCCACACATCGCCTTGAAAAGAGAAAGCGAGTTGATTACCCTCTTGATTGAGTGAAGGGTAACGAGCAAATGTAGATTGCGCAAAAACTAGAACAGAGGTAATTAATGATATAAAAAGGGTTGCAAAAAGCTGTTTCATATTGTAGTAAATTAAGCTGTTAAATTACTACTTACAGGCTACAAAAAAAAGTTGCTGTTAGAAATTACATTAGTGGTTATTACTTAAAATAAGCGATTTTTAAAAGCGAGAAGCACGAACGCTACTGAATTGCTCAGATTAGGTAATACGCTAATTCTAAAAAGTGCTTATACTTTAAATCCGCAAGGGAAATCTATTACAAGCCTTAATATACTATCATTCAGTCATTTGCTCGGTATTTGGTACTCACCAATATTCAACATTGTTTCCCACAAATTTTGCGTGGCAGGCGTTCCAAATACCTGTGCGAATGCCTAACTAACAGCATTTTAAGGCTTTCATTACGAAGTGCCTTGCAGATTTTATAAGCTTAATTCGATAAAACATAATTAGTAACCATTTTTATACATGGGAGAAGCTGCCTACTTATAGATTAAAGATTAAGAAAGGGTTATACCTTTGTAAAAAAACATTAATGTCTTCCACTTCTTTTGAAGATCTCAAACTTAATCGTCAATTGCTTAATGCCATTGAAGATGCCCGTTATAATAAGCCAACGGCTATTCAGCAAAAAGCGATTCCTTTAGTGCTTAATGGGCATGATTTAATGGGCATTGCGCAAACAGGTACAGGCAAAACGGCTGCGTTTATATTGCCTATTTTAATGAAAGTAAAGTATGCCCAAGGCAATGATGTGCGGGCATTAATTTTGGCTCCTACCAAAGAACTGGTGCTTCAAATTGAAGAAGTAACAAAGCAGCTTGCCACTTACACCGATTTACGAATCTTATCTCTGTATGGAGGTATTGGTCCAAAAACACAAATTGAAACCATTGAGTCTGGTGTTGATATTATTGTGGCTACTCCTGGTCGGTTTATGGATCTCTATTTAAGAGGTTCTATCTTTACAAAGCAACTAAAAACGCTTGTACTTGATGAAGCAGATAAAATGATGGATATGGGCTTTATGCCTCAAATACGTAAAATACTAGAAGTTATACCTGTAAAACGGCAAAATTTATTGTTTTCTGCCACCATGCCAGAGCGAGTGCTTCATTTATCTGAAGAGTTTTTAGAATACCCTGAACGGGTGGAGGTAGCACCACAAGCCTCCACTATTGAAACAATTAATCAAATTTATTATCAAATACCGAATATTAAAACAAAGATTAATTTTGTAGAGTATTTACTTCAAACAGCAAAATTTACGCGGGTATTAATTTTTACAAAAACAAAACAAACGGCTGATAACCTGTATAAATATTTAGATCGAAAAAACTTAGGCCCTGTACGTGTACTGCATTCAAACAAAGGACAAAATACGCGTATAAATACTATGCAATTATTTAAAGAAGGGGAATTAAAAGTACTAGTAGCCACAGATGTGGCCTCGCGCGGAATAGATGTAAGCGATGTAAGCCATGTAATTAATTTTGATGTGCCTAGTTTATATGAAGATTATGTGCACAGAATAGGCAGAACAGGCAGGGCTGAAAAATTGGGGGTGGCAATAACTTTTGCCAACGAGGCTGAGTTATTTCATATTGCCAATATTGAAAAGCTAATTCGTAAACCGATACCCAATAAAAAACTGCCAAAGCATATAAAAGTGGAGGAGTCAACTTTTGAAGAACAACAAGAGATAGCTCGCTCAATCGATTATCAAAAACGAAAGGACGACCCTAGTTTTAAGGGCGCATTTCATGAGAAAAAAGCCAGACCAGATAACGATAATAAGTGGAATACTAAAAACAAAGGAAGAAAAAAGAAGCGGAGATAGAATGGAGGATTAATGTTGCTTATATTTTCAACTCGAACTTAATTTTAAACCTTATGTTAACCCAATTAATTATGCAAAAAACAGCTATTTTTTTCGTGTTATTATCGTTCATAGGCTGTGCTATTAGTAAACCTACACCAAATAGTGCCGTGGTGCATGCTACTAATAGTATTAGCAGTAAAACCGAATTGCCTACCAATAATAGTTGGCTTGCCTTAGGCATGGAGCCTTATTGGAATGTTGTACTTAAAGAAGGACAGCAAATAATTTTTACTTCCCTTGGAGATATTGACTCCATGGTTTTTCCTTCTATTAACCCTATTACTAAAGCAGATGGAACGGTGGTTTTTAAGTCGAAAACAGAAGAAGGAAAATTTGAATTAACCTTAAAAAAAGAGCCTTGCTCAGATGGCATGTCCGATGAGAGCTTTACGTATAGCAGCCAGTTAAAAATCGAAAATCTGAAAGAATCGAAGCAGTTAAGTGGCTGCGGAAAATTTATACAGCCTCAAATGCTTAATGCTAGTTGGGCACTAACGCATTTTAAAAAGCAGGCTATTAAGGAAGGCAAACCCACCTTAATACTTAACCTTACTACGTATAAAATAGCAGGGAATGCAGGGTGTAATAGCTATGGAGGAAGTTTTAGTCTTAAAAATGACCAAATACTTTTTTCTAAAAACATAATGGTCATGCGTATGACTTGTGAAAACCAATCGGGTGAAGATTTATTTTTAGCGGCACTGGCTGGCAATCGCTATGTGTATGAAATAACCGATAATACATTGGTATTAAAAACAGAAGGGCATCCTATTTTAGTGTTTAAAAAAATGGAGTAAGGTTGGGTAAAAGCTACTATTGCAAGAGCCCCTCTTGTACCTCCATATAAACTAAGGTTTTACCACCTCAAACGCAACACTATCGCTAGCAAAAGCAGAAAAAATGCCTCTTGCATTTATAATGTTACTTGGTGGTTCGTTAAGATCGCGCGAATCTTGCTCTTCGCTTTCGTAGAGGTCGGCATATTCTTGGTTTACCTTATAAACTTTTACCATATAGGGACCATACGAAGGCAAAAGCGCACCATTTACTACTAATACCGTATCGGTACTTGGTACCGTAGTTATGGCAAAGTCTTCTAAAATTCCGTCCACCACTTCTTGTACATCAGGGGGTAAAATGGGTCGTAATAAATTACTTCTAAACTCGATTACCGTATAATGTAATTCGTTTTTTGGGTTTTTCCATGTTACAATTATTTCGGCATCGGCCAATGGGTTGCCATTAATAAAGTCTGCCCCACTATTAATTTTAGGGATAACCATTTGCTCCTTTGAGCTAGTAATGCCCACGGGTGGGGTTGGCACTTGGGTAGTAGCGGTAGCAATACGTCCATTTACATCTGTTGCTATCTCAATAATATTAGTAGGCAAAATTTCTAGGTCATTGCCGTTATACTCATATTTTCTTTTATGGGCATTGTATTCCAGCGGATATTCGTTCCCATCTTTTAGTATAACAACCGTTGCAAAATCTATAAACTCCGATTCTCCTTCAGGATCGGTAAGGGGCACTAGCGATTTAATGGTTATTTCGCGCACGGGTTCTTTCGAAAACAGATATGCTTCAATCACATAATTATTATTAACGGCTTCTGGCACCAAGTTGCACCCTGCTAAAATGGAAGCAACAAAGAAAGTTATAGCTAAATTTTTCATTAAAAGCTTACATTAAAAGAAATGTTGGGCGTAAAGCCTAAATAGTTTACATCTGTTCTTAAAAAAGGAGTTTGCTCAAAATCGTATTTATAATACCATATGTTTGTGCGGTTGTAAAGGTTAAATAAGGAAAGGCCTAAGTCTGCTTTTACTTTACCAATATCAAACCTACGGTGTACCGAAATATCTAATCGGTGGTAAGGGGATATGCGTGTTCCATTTTTTTTGCCTACGCTTACAAATTGAAGCGGATCTCCATTAAGTTGCTCAATGGTATAAAAACCTTCGGGTTCTGAAAATGGCCTGCCTGATCCATATATAAAATTAGCAGCTACCGACCACTCGCCAATATCATAACTATTTACCAGTTTTAATTCGTGTCGCTGATCGTGCAAGGCATAAAATGACTCTCCTTCATTTAAACCAGGGAAGTTATGCACCACTTGCCCCAATGTATAAGAAATCCACCCTGAGTATTGACCTGCTTTTTTCTGAATTAAAAACTCAATTCCTTGGGCTACCCCATTTCCTTTAAAAAACAAATCATCCGCTTCAAAGTCTTCTCCTTCTCTAAATCTTAATGAAAATTCGGTTAGCCCTCTAAGCTCTTTCCAGTATGCTTCTACATCAAATAACCAACCATTGGTTTCGTAAGATGCTCCTAATACATAATGGATGGCACTGCTTACATCTACCAAATCACCATCGGCTAAAAGCCAAAACTCACGCGAACCTTCGGTAACGGTTTCATTTATTATTCGGTTTACAAATTGATAATGCAACCCATAAGCTCCTTTTAGTTTAATTTTATCAGTAACCGTATAGCCTACTGTTAACCGAGGCGAATAAAGATAGTCATCGGTAAGTTCATAATAAGAAGCACGCAAGCCTGCTTCAACCGTAAGTTTTTGTATAGGCGACCACGTATCTGCTAGGTAAATAGATGTGTAATACGATTCTTGGTTACTGGCTAAAATAGTAACGGTATCGTCTCTAACCGAATTATATTCGATGGAAGTAATGGTATGTGCCAGCCCAAACGAGAGCTTATGTTGGGCGTTTAGTTGTAGCTCATTATCAAAAATGATTGAATAATCTCGCACACGATTGGTTTCAATTCCTTTGGCTTTAAACTCATTTTCGAGCGAATCCATTGCAGGAATAGTTAATTGAAAAAGTACATCAATATTATAATTACTAAAAAACTCAGAGCCTGCTACTAGCAAATTGCTATACCATTTATTGTTCCACTGCCTGCTCCATTTTAAAGAGGCTGCTTTATTGCCCCAATCGGTTTTTTCGGCTACATCAATATTAACATGCCTAATAGGAATATTGGAACCAAAATCTATGACACGTAGTAAATCTCGTGATTGGTCGAGAAAATCACTTCCACTATACACGCTTAACGAAATCATATCTTTATCAGAGGGGCGAAAGGAAAGCTTGCCATTCCAATCATAAAAATAAAAACTAGGTTCGAGTTCGTTAAAGCTAAGGTTGCCCACTTGCTGATTATTATCTAAAAAATTGCCTGAAAGATTTTTATAAAGGCCACTTTGAATCACATCGGTGTATGACCTACGCCCAGCTAGTAACAAAGAGAATTTTTTAGCAAAAGGAAGCTCAATCATAGCATTGGCACTTAGAAAATTAACACCTGCACTGCCTCCTACTTTTTCAAAACTACCTGTTTTGCCAGTTAAATCAACCACACTAGAGGTTCTGCCTCCGTACTTGGCGGGAAAACCGCCTTTAAAAAGCTGCACATCTTTAACAGCATTGGCATTAAAAGCACTAAAAAAACCAAAGAAATGATCGACTTTATATACGGTCATCCCATCAAGCAATACCAAGTTTTGGTCGGGCGTGCCTCCACGTACAAAAAGCCCTGCCGAGCTCTCGTTAGTGCCACTAACCCCTGGCAATAATTGTAACGAACGAAAAATATCTACTTCTCCAATGCTTGGTAATGATTTAATTTGCTTGGTTGATAAGCGCACTTTGCTTACACTTTCTTGCACGTTAATAAAATTGGTTGTTTGGGCTTTAATTACTACTTCATGCAATGAAGTTGAAATAGGATCAAGTTCGATAATTGCATTTTTTTGAGTTAGCCGAGCAAGTGGAGTTTCTTTAAGGTTATAGCCTACATAGCTAAATTGAATAATAGAAGTATCTGAAGGAATACCAAACAGTGTAAAAAACCCATCTACATTAGTAGTAGTGCCTGATTTTGTGGATTTGATAACAATATTAGCATAGGAAAGAGCCTCTCCTGAACCCAACTCTACTACCTTGCCACTAAGGGTGTTTTGAGCTTGCAGTTGAAAACTTAAAAGAAAAAATACACCGATGGCAATGAGGTAATTATCTATTTTTAAAACGTCTGTTTTTGCCATTTTGTATGTTATTTTAAAAACAAAACTGCTACAAGAATAACACAACTGTATTACTTCTACTATTATTTATATATAAAGCTGGCGGTATTCCTTATCCCGAACTCAGGTTAAAGGGTGGGCAATAAAAAAAGCCCTTGAATATATCAAGGGCTTTGCAGAGGAGGAGGGATTCGAACCCCCGGTACCTTACAGTACGCTGGTTTTCAAGACCAGTGCATTCGACCACTCTGCCACTCCTCTATTTTTTAATAATTCCTGAATTTCTCAAAAATTTATATCCTTCAATAGATTTGAAAAACATTTCTCTTTTGTAAGCTTCAGATTTACTCTCAAACGCTTCAAAATAAAAAACTTTCCAAGGTCTTTTTGCTTTTGTCGATCTAACTCTCCCTTTATTATGAGAATCTAACCGGTTTTTTAAGTCTTTTGTGTGGCCATAATAATATGTGCTATCCAAAATGCTTTGCAAAATATAAGTTTTAAACATTACTAAAGAAACAACTTTTTTGTTCCTACTCCAATTCTTCAATAACCCTTACAGTACGCTGGTTTTCAAGACCAGTGCATTTCCCGAAGGGATCCCTTTGGGGCGACCACTCTGCCACTCCTCTATTTTTTAATAATTCCTGAATTTCTCAAAAATTTATATCCTTCAATAGATTTGAAAAACATTTCTCTTTTGTAAGCTTCAGATTTACTCTCAAACGCTTCAAAATAAAAAACTTTCCAAGGTCTTTTTGCTTTTGTCGATCTAACTCTCCCTTTATTATGAGAATCTAACCGGTTTTTTAAGTCTTTTGTGTGGCCATAATAATATGTGCTATCCAAAATGCTTTGCAAAATATAAGTTTTAAACATTACTAAAGAAACAACTTTTTTGTTCCTACTCCAATTCTTCAATAACCCTTACAGTACGCTGGTTTTCAAGACCAGTGCATTTCCCGAAGGGATCCCTTTGGGGCGACCACTCTGCCACTCCTCTGTGAATTGGAGTGCAAATTTAGTAGTTCTTATATTTTTTGCAATAAAGAATCAAAAATAATTTATTCTCTTTCTAATATATGGTGCTTTTTCTTGTCTTTAGTAAGCTGAATGGCGTGGTGCACGCTTGCATTTATTTCATAGCACACCAGTAATATGATTGATAAAAGCATTATCCAAAACATTAAAGCTAACATAGCTCCAATCGAACCATAAAGTTTATTATAAGTACCAAAGCTAGAAATATAGGTAGAAAAAATGTAAGAAACACCTAGCGTTAATACGGTAGCACTAATAGAACCATACGAGAAAAAGCTCCACTTTTGATGCACCTCAGACCCAAAGAAAAACAAAGAAGAAATAGCAATAGAAAACACAATGAAAAGAACCAATAGCCTAACAATCCTAACGAGGTAGAGCACATAACTATCCATATCAAAAAATGAAACTTCTACTAAATAGTCGATGGCTATTTGACCTCCAATTAGTAGTAAAATGGCTAAAACCAATACAAAAGCCATAGTGAGTGTTAGGCCTATGGCAATCAATCGCATCTTAATATAACCTCTTTTTTTAACCGTTTGATACCTGTTATTAAAAGCAACCATTAAACTCATAGTGCCATTAGTAGCTAAAAATAAGGCCATTAAAGCGCCAAAGGTAAGTAATCCTCCACGAGAGTGGCTCACAATATCCTCAATGGTAACCTTCATGGTTTCGAACATACTTGGTGGCATTAAGGTGCCCATAAATCCCATTATTGATTCGCTATTTACTGAAGGAATAAAACTATGGATAAAAGGAATTAAAGTAAACAAAAATAAAATGGCAGGAAAAACAGACATCGTAAAACTAAAAGCTACTGCATTTGCCCGTTCTAAGATTTCATCTTTCTGAACTTTTACTATAAACGTTTTGATTAAAAAATAAAGCGATATTTTATCTCCCTTAAATCTTATTTGTTTTAAAAATAAAACAATTTGCTCTAAAATGGGGTGGTTTTTAAAGTAGGCTATTAACTTGCTCTTTTTATTACTCATAAAATGGTGTTAATAAATTAAGCATAGAGTCTGGAGCTCGCATGGGTCTGCCCGTTTTTTTATTTACAAAGGCCAAGGTAGTGTAACCTTCATTAATCAGTATATTATTAACAAAAAGTTGATACTCAAAACGCATTTTTGCGGTTGGTAAACTGGGTACTATTACTTTAATATTGATTAAATCATCATAAAATGCCGGTTTAATGTATTTAGAGCCACTATCAATCACTGGCATCATCACGCCTGATTCTTCCAGCTCTTTATAGCTCATGCCCAAGCTACGGAGTGCTTCTACCCTGCCAAATTCATAATAAATAATATAATTGCTATGGTGCGAATAGCCCATTTGATCCGTTTCTACATACCTTACACGCACCTCTGATTCTGCAATAAACATACTTATTTGTTTTGCTGTGTAGTTTGGTTTTCTATAAGTCGGCCTTTACGCATTTCTGCACTTAAAGCACGTTGGTATTTTTTTGCATTTACATTATGCTGGCTAAGGCTTGAGGTAAAATTATGATACCCAGAAAAATCCTCCTTAGCACACATAAAAATATAAGTATGTTTTTTGTAATTCAACACGGCATCAATAGATTGTATGCTGGGCATATTAATAGGGCCAGGAGGTAAGCCTTGATATTTGTAGGTGTTATAAGGAGAGTCTATTTCTTTGTGCTTATTTAGCACGCGTTTAATAGTAAAATCGCCTGCTGCAAACACCAAGGTGGGGTCGGCTTGTAAAGGGATGCCTCTTTTTAACCGATTGTAGTAGAGGCCTGCAATAATGGGAGACTCATCCCCCTTTACACTTTCGGCTTGTACAATGGATGCCAAAACGCTCACTTCTTTTGGTGTTAAACCTAATGCCTCCGCTTTTGCCGTTCTATCGGCATCCCAAAAATTATGGTATTCTTTATTTAATTTTTCTACTAGCTCTTTTGAAGTTATGGTATAATACACCTGGTAGGTGTTTGGTATAAACATACCAATAATTGTTTCTTTTGTAAAACCATCTTTATTGGTAGCAATATATGTATCCACGGCTTGTAAAAATTCAGTAGCAGATACCGCTATATTTTTGGTCATTGGCTCGGCAATATCAGCCAACGTTCTACCATAACTAAACGTTACAAAAGTGGCTACCTGATTGCCCGATCGAAGTAAACGAATGGCGCCAATATTGGTCATATTGGGGGCAATCTCATAAATGCCTGGTTTTACGGCCTCGGCATAATTCATTAGCTTAGCCAAAAAGCTAAAAGACACCACATCTTGTACTAAATGATATTTATAAAGGGTGTCTCTCACAGCATCAAAACTACCACCAACAGGTATTATAATATACGCTTTTTCTTTGGTTGTATTCAAATTTGGGGTATATATAATTTGATAAGCGTAGTATGCAAAGGAAGAAAGCAATACAGAGGATAATACCATGAAAGCCCAAACAGTTCTTTTATTAATCATACGTATTTAATTATGCTGAATTCAAGTTACACGTGCAAAGTTGCAGATTACAAGTTCATTTTACAATGAGTAAACCCCATAGTTAACTGATATTCTGTTAATATTAATAAATTTGGCACAAACAAACATCTTTCACCCACCTCCTTCTATGGGGAGGATTTCTACAACCTAACTCCCAAATGTAGAAATCCCCTCTTGAGGGGGGATATAAGGGAGTGTTTTTACTATTTTTGTTACCTTACTCTATCAATAATGAAAGCACAATATTTAAAAACTCATCCAGAAAACCCTGAGCAACGCAAAATTGATAATGTGGTTAATGTGCTTCGTAATGGGGGTATCATCATTTACCCTACCGATACTATTTATGGTATTGGCTGCGACTTATTTAATAAAAAGGCATTAAGCAAGTTGGTGCAAATTTTAGGTGTAAAATCGAAACATTTGAATTTGTCATTTATTTGCTCAGATATTAGTCAAGTGTCAGAATATGCCAAACAATTGCCTAACGAAGTGTTTAAGGTAATGAAAAAAGCACTGCCTGGCCCTTACACTTTTATTTTGCCCTCTAGTGGCAAAGTGCCCAAATTGCTAGATGTAAATAAAAAAACGGTAGGTATTCGAGTGCCCAATAATTTAATTACTACCCATATTGTAGAAACGTTAGGCAACCCAATTATAACCGCCTCTATTAGAGATGAAGACGAAGTGGTGGAATACACCACCGATCCAGAATTAATTTACGAACGATATGCCAATAAAGTAGATATTGTAATTGATGGGGGCTATGGTAACAATACGGCTTCTACCATTTTAGATTGCACCGGAGAGGGGATTGAAGTAATTAGAGTAGGAGCAGGAGATTTGGGGGTTTTGTAGAATGGCTATTTGAATTTAT
>CAZGDC010000031.1:0-19836 GCA_964524405.1 uncultured Roseivirgaceae bacterium | reverse complement strand
GGACGGGACAGATATTGTAAAAAATAGTTCAATCTAATTATTACGACATCTCAAAATTAAAATGATTTAGAAATAACTTGACTTATGCTTATTTAAGCATATAACGAGATTTTTTTTGCAAACCTTGCAGAACTCTCCAACACTTGCAAAGTTTAGTGGGTTCGATTGGTCAAAAGCCAAAGAAATATTTGAAACGGGATACCAATATACATCCGAAAACATCGCTATTTTTGCACAACAATTAAAACGGTAATTATGATTTTTAAGGAAGAAATATTGCAAGGTATCCCATCAGAACTTCCGGCCTTAAAACCTTACGATTCAACGGTTAATCATGCACCAAAAAGAAAGAGTATTTTAACCAACGAAGAAAAAAAACTAGCCATAAGGAATGCGTTAAGATATTTTTCCGCTAAATTTCATGCTGTATTAGCTCCTGAATTTGCTTCTGAACTAAAAGAATACGGCCGAATTTACATGCACCGATTTCGTCCTGATTATAAATTTTATGCGCGCCCTATAAATGAATATCCGCATAAATCAATTCATGCAGCCGCCATTATGGTTATGATTCAAAATAACCTCGATCATGCAGTAGCTCAACACCCACATGAGTTAATTACGTACGGTGGCAATGGAGCCGTTTTTCAAAATTGGGCTCAATACCTGCTTACCATGCAATATTTGGCCACTATAACCGATGAGCAAACCTTACACATGTACTCTGGCCACCCCATGGGGCTATTCCCTTCGAGTAAGGACGCACCCCGTGTAATTATAACCAATGGTATGATGATTCCTAATTACTCGAAGCAGGACGATTGGGAGAAATTTAATGCGTTAGGAGTTACCCAATACGGACAAATGACCGCAGGTTCTTACATGTACATTGGGCCACAAGGCATTGTGCATGGCACCACTATTACCTTGCTAAATGCAGGTCGTATGATTGCCAAAGAGGGCGAGAGCCTTGCAGGCAAAGTTTTTTTAAGTGCAGGCTTAGGAGGCATGAGTGGAGCTCAACCCAAAGCAGCTAATATTGCAGGTTGTATTTCCGTAATTGCAGAAATAAATCCTAAAGCAACCAATACACGCCATTCGCAAGGCTGGGTAGATGAAGTTACAGACGATTTAGATAAATTGGTGGCTCGTGTTAATAAAGCGAAAGCTGCAAAAGAAGTAGTATCTCTTGCCTACCAAGGCAATATTGTAGAAGTGTGGGAAAAATTTGATAAAGAAAATGTATTGATTGAATTAGGGTCAGATCAAACCTCTTTACACAACCCATGGGCAGGAGGTTATTATCCCGTTGGCTATAGCTACGAAGAGTCGAATGAAATGATGGTAAATGACCCTGAAAAATTTAAAAAAGAAGTGCAAGCCACCTTAGTAAAACATGTAGATGCCATTAATAAGCATACGGCAAAAGGCACCTATTTTTTCGATTATGGAAATGCCTTTTTACTAGAGGCTTCACGAGCAGGAGCTAATGTAATGGCAGAAAATAACATTGATTTTAAATATTCATCGTATGTACAAGACATAATGGGCCCCATGTGTTTCGATTATGGCTTTGGCCCCTTTAGATGGGTGTGCACCAGTGGAGACCCTAAAGATTTAGCATTAACCGATCAATTAGCTTGCAATGTGTTGGAAGAACTAATAAAAACATCTCCTAAAGAAGTTCAGCAACAAATGGTAGATAACATTCAATGGATAAAAGGAGCACAAGAAAATAAATTAGTAGTTGGTTCGCAAGCACGCATACTATATGCCGATGCCGAGGGGCGTACTAAAATTGCATTAGCTTTTAATAAAGCTATAGAAGAGGGTGAGCTGTCTGCCCCTGTGGTACTAGGTAGAGATCACCACGATGTATCGGGCACTGATTCGCCCTTTAGAGAAACGGCTAATATTTACGATGGCTCGCAATTTACAGCCGATATGGCCATCCATAATGTAATTGGCGACTCCTTTAGAGGCGCCTCATGGGTATCTATCCATAATGGTGGGGGAGTAGGCTGGGGCGAAGTAGTAAATGGAGGTTTTGGACTCGTATTAGATGGCACTACCGATGCCAGCAGAAAGTTGAAAAATATGTTGTTTTACGATGTTAATAATGGGATTGGGCGCAGAAGTTGGGCACGAAACAGCGGAGCTGAATTTGCAGCTAAACGAGAAATGGATCGTTCGCCCAACCTTAAAATTACCATGCCCAATCATGCTAATGATAACTTAATTAACTCCTTATTTTAAAATGTATTATGTTTAGATTATTCGCAAAGTTCATTTTTTTCATTACAGGATGGACGGTCTATGGAAAAATGCCAAGAGACCTAAAAAAGGCTGTAATTATTGCAGCTCCACATACAAGTTATTGGGATTTTTTATATGCCACTTTAGCATTTTCAATTATTAGAGTTCCCTTAAAAGTTACGGTAAAAAAAGAAGTAGTTAATCACCCACTAATGGGTTGGCTTGTTCGCTCTTTAGGAGGCATAGCCATTGATAGAACGCCTAAGGAAGGCAACCTTAAAAAGAACGTGAGTATGGTGGACGCCATGGTAAATCTAATCCACGAAAGAGACGAACTCATAATGATGATTACTCCAGAAGGGACTCGTAAGCGTGTAAAAAAATGGAAATCAGGATTTTATCGAGTGGCAGAACAAGCCAAGGTGCCTATTATTATGGGCTATTTAGATTATGCTAAAAAACATGCTGGTTTTGGTCCTATATTCTATCCTACGGGTGATTATGATAAAGACGTAGAAGAAATAATGGATTTTTATCTTTCTAAAACAGGTAAATACCCTAAACTAGGGGTTTTTAAATCATAATTCCTTTTCTTTGAGTATGGGTAAGAGAACATTACTTCAAAAATTTCTGCTAGGTTCAGAGTACATCGAATCTAGAAAAGAATACGAAAAAATGCTACTGCGTGGGCAGTTTGGTTCGTTATTAGGAACTATATGCTTATTCTATTTGGTGCTAGATTCTATTACTGGATTTACTGGATTTTTATATTTGTATATAATTGGATTCGTAATATCGGCTTTAGTCGTGTTTTTTAACAGAATAAGAGAAGGTGCTTATTCGGGAATTATTCTTATTTTATTTTCCAATATATTCGTTTTTTTTATAGTCGATTCAGGCTTAGAAACAAGAGGGTCGTTTTTTTACTTTATGCCTACGGCAGCAGCGGGAATACTCCTTTTTCACCTGTCAAATATAAAATTGAGCATTGGTTTTGTTTTGTTAAGCATAGCTCTTGGAATTGGCGCCAATTATAATGAGAACCCCCTATTGGTTTTTGATAGCCAACCCGAATATATGCAGAAGTTGAATTTTGCGATTAATTTTACAGTCGGCATTGTTTCTACTGTTGTTATTTTTCTTTTCGTAATTAAAAGAGACAAAAAGGCAGAAGATTCGCTCCAAAAAAGTAAGCGTAGTCTTGAAAAACTTAGAGATGAGTTAATACGTAAAAACAGCGAGCTTGAAAAAGTTAATAAGGAGCTTGATCAATTTGTTTATAGTGCTTCGCACGATATGCGTGCTCCATTGGCCACATTGCAAGGGCTTATTAACGTTGCTAGCATTAGTAATGTAAGTGAATACCCCACCTATTTTAAGTTAATGAGCAACCGAATTGAAGATATGGAAGGCTTTGTTAAAGAGGTAACTAATTATTCTACCAACACGAGGTTAAAGGTAGAAAATACGCACATTAATATAAGAAAAACAATTACAGATCTTATTGATAAGTTTCATTTTTTAGCCCATAAATTAGGGGTTGGTATAGAGACTAATATTGCAGCAGACTTAACAGTAAATACAGATTTAAGAAGATTAAAAATTGTATTGTCTAATATAATTGATAACGCAATAAAATACTCGGATCATTTAAAAACAGAAAAGTTTGTAAAAATAGCTGTTGTAATTAATGATAAAAAATGCGTAATTGAAATTGAAGACAACGGAATTGGAATTGACCCCAATTATCAACATAAGGTATTTAATATGTTTTATAGGGCATCCGAAACATCAAAAGGCTCAGGTTTAGGCTTGTATATTGTTAGCGAAACACTTCAAAAACTTCAAGGAAAAATTCAGTTGTTTTCAACGCTAACTAAAGGCACAAGGTTTGTGGTGGAAATTCCTGTGGATGCTAACGTTTTTAGCGCAAAAATTCACTCCGAAAACAACTGATGTATCCCCATGAAAAGTAATTTAAGTATGAAATTAATACTTAAATTTACTGATGTGAGACGAAGAAAATTTACATCAAAATTCAAAATTAAAATGGCATTATTTAAACTTTTAGAGGAAGATACAACTCATTATATTGCATTTAAAAAAACCAATAGGAGTAAATTGATATGAAAAACGAAAACCAAATAAAGTGTCCCAATTGTGGTGAATCAATAGACGTTCAAAATATTTTAGCCCATCAGTTGGAAGATGAAATAAAGCAAAAATATCAATCTCAAATAGCGGAGGATAAAAAAAAGTATGAGGCTGAGCAAGAAAAACTAAAGCAAGAGAAGCTTGCTTTTGAGAAAGCAAAAAAGAAAGAAAATGAATTGTTTCAAGAACGTTTAGAGTATCAGCTTAAAGAAGAAAAGAAAGTTATTGAAGAGAAGCTCAAATCAAAATTAAAGGAGGAACAATCGGAACAATTTGAGGCTTTACAAAAAGAACTAAACGAGAAATCGGAGCAAGTAAAAGAACTAAATCGTTCTAAAGCAGAAATTGAAAAGCTAAAACGTGAAAAAGGAGAATTAAAAGAAGCTGTTGAAGCAGAAGCTCAGAAAAAATTAAACGAAACACTTACAGCGGAGAAAGCAAAAATTAGAAAATCGGAAGAAGAAAAGAATGAACTGCGTTTTAAAGAAATGCAAAAGCAATTAGAAGACCAAAAGAAGCTAACCGAAGAAATGAAACGTAAGCAAGAACAGGGGTCTATGCAAATGCAAGGAGAGGTTCAGGAATTGGCAATAGAAGAGTGGTTGGCTGCTCAATTTCCATTAGATACCATTGAAGAAATAAAAAAAGGAGCAAGAGGTGGAGATTGTTTACAGCACGTTAATACTCGTTCGGCACAAAATTGTGGTGCAATTTATTACGAAAGTAAACGTACCAAAGATTTTCAGCCAAGTTGGATAGAGAAATTTAAAGCAGATATACGAGATAAAGGAGCAAATATTGGCGTTTTGGTAACAGAAGTAATGCCTTCTGATATGGACAGAATGGGGTTAAAAGATGGAATTTGGATTTGTAATTACGAAGAGTTTAAAGGTCTTTGTGCAGTATTAAGAGAGTCTATTGTGCAATTAAGTACAGCAATCAGTTCTCAAGAAAACAAAGGGGAAAAAATGGAAATACTCTATACTTTTCTTACAGGAAACACTTTTAGAATGCAAGTAGAAGCTATTGTTGAGGGCTTTACACAAATGAAATCTGATTTGGAAAGTGAGAAACGTTCTATGCAACGGATTTGGAAACAACGAGACAAACAAATTGAAAAAGTAATTACCAATACAATTGATATGTATGGTTCAATTAGAGGCATTGCAGGAAATGCGGTACAGTCAGTAAAAGCGTTAGAGTTGCCTGGTGCTGATGAGGATGAGAACGAACAAAATCAATTTTAGAATAGATTTTGTTCGCATAGAACTACTTACTTTTTGTGAAATTAATTTTTAGATTTTATATAATATTCTTTTTTAAGTTCCTTCAGTTCTTTTTTTAACCCACCTGATAAAATTGGAAAGCGAAACCACGACCTTGGGTCAATATTATAGTCATCTAAATGGAATGAAGGGGCCGTGCGCTCTCGCTTCCATTGGTTTCTACTCCATAGCACAAAAAATTTACTAATATGGGTTCCAAGAGTAGTGTAATTTCTATCCGTTACTAGTTTTTGATAAATAGCCACTGGAGTCATTTTTTCTTTTATAAACAAACGTTCAATTTTTTGGAGCAAAGGGTAAGGCATTAAATCGCTTTCGTCTGTTTGCATATTTCCCAATGCCCTTAATTCTGCTGTTGGTGCTAACTTATTTACATAATTTAATTTTCGATAACCCAATTCAGTTTCTGCCCATAGCAACCACTTTATTATAAATTCTTTATGAATACCAGCAATAGGGGCAAGGCTACCACTACTATCGCCATCCATGGTGGTATAGCCCACACTTCCTTCGCTTCTATTAGAGGTTGTGAGCAATAAAGAGTTGGATGCATTAGCCAAGATCCAAATAAAAGGTGACCTGACCCGTGCTTGTATATTTTGCAATGTAATATCATCTCTTCGCCACGTTAACGTTCTTCCTAGTTGTTTTTGAACGGTTGAAACAGCATTGTTTACCGAGTCATCTATCGTCCAATTATAAAAGGTTGCACCTGTAGCCTTGGCTAATTCTTGAGCAGATTGTTGAGTGGCTTGTGAAGAAAAAATAGAGGCTTGATAAGCGGTTATTAGAATATATCGCAGTGCTTCCTTGTTGCTTTGAACTCTGTCTATTAAATCAGGTCGGTTTATTTTAGTTAAAAAAGGAATAAGTCCTAATTCCTTGATACCTGTTTTAACCATTTCTGCTACCAGTACCAAAATAGAAGAGGAGTCTGCTCCTCCACTTAAAGAGAGCACAAACCCTTTGGTGTTACTTTTTCTTAAATAATCGAATAACCCTAAAGTTACCGCCTTTGTAAATTGTTGGTGGCTATTTAATTTTATTGATTTAATAGAGTCGCTTTCTGGGTTTAATATATTAATGTTACAAGCAGTTAACGTAAAGTCTTTCTTACTAAATCGTATTCCAGATGCTTTTAATGCTCCATTTTGGGCAATAATTACATCTCCATCATAAATAATTCTGCCCGCTTCATTACCCAAAATATTAGAATAAATATAGGTGCAATTAAACTCTTTGGAGCTATTAATTACCAAGTTTTCTCGCTCAGTTTCTTTATTTAATGCAAAATGACTCCCGCTTGGATTGAGTATAATATTTACATGCTGTTTCACTAACCTGAAAGCAGGTCGGTTTTTACTCCAAGCCTCTTCGCAAATCTCAAATCCAATATGCGCATCGCCTAATTGATAGGTATAGTTTCCAAATAGGTAATTAATCGCATCAATCTGAATGTTTTTTTTTCCTTTTGTCCAAGGAGTAAACCACCGTTGTTCATAATGGACACCGTAATTTGCTAGCTTCTGTTTGGCTTGAAAGCCTAGAATAACGCCATTAGATACTAAGGCTACCGTGTTATAAATCTGATTTTTATACTTCATTGGCAGCCCGATGGCTACCGTAATATTAGTTGTTTCTGGCACTATTTTTAATAGCTCTTTTAAAGCTTGCTCTTTTACCCAAGGGACTAAAAACATATCTTCACAGCCATAACCAGTAATGCAAAGCTCAGGCAGACATAGTAATTCAACATGTTCATCTTTAGCTTTATTAATAGCCGTAATTATGTTGGCTGTGTTCGTATCCCAATCTAATGGTGTTTGATTTAATGATGCACCTGCAATTCGCATAATATTAATCAGATTAATTGGTGGTTATAATTTCAAGTGCTTTTCTTGCCGCAGACTGCTCTGCTTTCTTTTTGTTAGATCCATAGCCTTTTACCACTAATTCTTGTTCGATAAAAAGAGAAATTTCAAATTCTTTAAAATTACCTTTCTCGGTAATAGTTCCCATTTCAAATCTAACGTCTTTGTCGTTTTTTTGACTCCATTCAATTATCTGGCTCTTAAAGTTAGGGTTTTCATGGATTAACTTATCAATATTAAAGTTAGAATCTATAAGTTTACGGAGGATAAAATGCTTACAAAAACTAAATCCATGGTCAAGGTAAATAGCACCAATTAATGATTCCATTATATCGCCATAGATAGACTTATGGCGATGGATCCCATTTTTCTGATCTACTTTAATAATTTTTTCAAGGCCCAGTTTTCGTCCCAATTGATTGAGCGATTCTCTATTTACGATACGCGATCTAATTTCTGTTAAAAATCCCTCATCTTTATAAGGATATTTTTTATACAAAAAATCGGCCACTATTGCACCTAAATAAGCATCTCCTAAATACTCAAGACGCTCGTACGATTCTTTTCTACCATATTTATCTAGCTCCGAAGAGGAAGAGTGCTTAATGGCAAGTTTATAAAGTTTTATATTAATAGGCTTTTTGCCCGTAATGGATTCTATTACTAATCGGAGATTTTTTTCTTCTGAGGAGTAAGATTGAAATAGGTTTAGAATTCGCCTAAATACCTTGTTCACTACTCATTTATTTTTCTGAAAATAAGTGACGCATTATGTCCTCCAAATCCAAACGTATTACTCAAGGCTACATTAATAGCTCTTTTTTGAGCTTTATTAAATGTAAAATTAATTTTAGGATCTAATCCTTCATCTACTGTTTCGTGATTGATAGTAGGAGGGACTAATGAATTTTGAATGGCCTTAATAGCCGCAATAGATTCGATAGCTCCTGCTGCACCCAACAGATGCCCAGTCATTGATTTGGTAGAGCTTACATTTACTTTATATGCGTGGTCGCCAAAAACATCTTTAATGGCCAGTACTTCACTAATATCTCCAAGCGGAGTAGAAGTGCCATGTACGTTAATGTAATCTACTTCGGTAGGGTCGATGTTCGCATCGCGCAAGGCATTACGCATTACAGATTTTGCCCCTTTACCTTCTGGGTGTGGGGCGGTAATATGATGAGCATCTGCTGACATTCCGCCTCCGATAACCTCCGCATAGATTCTGGCACCACGTGCTTTTGCGTGTTCGTATTCTTCTAATATTAATGCGCCTGCTCCTTCTCCTAAAACAAATCCATCTCGATTCTTGTCAAAAGGCCTTGAGGCTGTTTGAGGTGAATCATTTCTTTCAGAAAGAGCTTTCATGGAGCTAAACCCACCCATGCCCGATTCGTTTACTGCTGCCTCAGAACCGCCAGTAACAGCAATATCCATATGGCCTAAGCGAATGTAATTTAAGGAATCAATAATTGCGTTGGTGCCAGAAGCACAAGCAGATACGGTAACAAAGTTAGGCCCTCTAAAGTTATACTTGATAGAAATGTAACCTGCGGCAATATCTGCAATCATTTTAGGAATAAAAAAGGGGTTAAATCGAGGATTTTTGCCGCCTTCTACAAAATTTATTACTTCGTTTTGAAAAGTGCCTAGCCCGCCTATACCTGACCCCCAAATAACGCCTGCTTTATCAGGGTCAATGGTGTTAAGGTCTAACCCAGAATCTTTCATAGCTTCCTCAACGGCCACCATGGCCAGTTGGGTAAACCTATCCATTTTTCGTGCTTCCTTTCGATTAATATACTCGGTAGGGTCAAAATTTTTAACTTCGCACGCAAATTTGGTTTTAAATTTTTCTGCGTCAAAAAGGGTGATTGGAGCAGCACCACTTACCCCATTAGCCAAAGCCTGCCAATATTCATCAACAGTATTGCCTATTGGGGTAAGGGCACCTAATCCAGTAACTACTACTCTTCGTAATTCCAATAGTCTTACTTTACGTTTTCTTCAAGATATGTTACAGCTTGTCCAACGGTTCCAATATTCTCTGCCTTATCGTCTGGAATAGAGATATTAAATTCTTTTTCGAACTCCATAATAAGTTCAACGGTGTCTAAAGAGTCAGCTCCTAAATCATTGGTGAAGCTTGCTTCGTTTGTAACTTCAGACTCTTCTACTCCAAGCTTATCAATAATGATGCTTTTTACTTTTTGTGCAATTTCAGACATTTTCTTCTAATTGTTTGGTGAAAATTCGATGCAAAGAAATACAATTCGTTTATAAACACAAACAAATAAAAACTAAATTTCAATGCTTTTGTACTCTAATAACAACTAGTGTGCTTTTAAGCAGAATCAAGCGTAGTTCATTGCCAAGCTTATAAGGTTATTGAAAGTTTATGGAGGATAAAGTTCTTTTTTTTAAAATTGTAAATTTGATAAGAAAAACTTAGTATTTTAATTACGCTTAAACCTATCTTTGTGCTCTGCATGAGCAAAATAAAGTTAGATCTTGAAATAGAAGTAGAAGCCTCAGTAATCGGATTAGTAACTTCTTTAAAAGACTATAAGCTCGCCTGGAAAATTAACCAAGTATTTAAGATTGGGTTAATACTAGAAAAAGACCTAGTTATTGACCAAGCTAAGCGTACAAAAATTATACTTAGCAATTATTGTTACCAAACCAATTTTAATAAAATTGATTTGGTAAAGAATAAAGGTATTGATAAAGAAAAACGGGTGTATCTAGCAAAAGAATTGCCTCAGATAGATTTCTTTTTTTTAATTGATGGAGAAGGTGATTTTTTAGAAATCACTGAAGTTATTAAGCAGTTACAGTCCATTAATGAAATATCGTTTGTTCAACTAATTGATACTACAAAACTTAAATCAAGGGATAATTTTATATTCTAATAATGAACAATATACTATTTAATAAGACCAAAGTAATTGCTACTGTTGGTCCAACTTCTAATTCGAAATCTATACTTAAAGACTTAATCGTAGCTGGCGTAGATGTATTTAGATTAAATTTTTCTCACGGCACACATCAAGACCATACAAAGGTTATTAAAATAATTAGAGCGCTAAACGAAGAACTAGGTACTCAAATATCAATTTTACAAGATTTGCAAGGGCCTAAAATAAGGTTGAGTGAAGTAGAAGAGGATTGTGTAATTAAGGGGGGCGATAAGCTAATAATTACGACCAAAGAAGTGCTAGGTAACGCTAAAATTGCTAGTACGGTGTATAAAAACTTGGCAAAGGATGTTTCTAAAGGAGAGCTAATATTAATTGACGATGGAAAAATTGAATTAAAAGTAGAATTTGTTAAAGGAGATGAAGTGCATACACTAGTAGTGCATGGTGGTTCTTTAAAATCAAAAAAAGGCATAAACTTACCCAATAGTAATGTTTCGGCTCCTTCATTAACACCTAAAGACATAGAGGATTTAAAATTTGGGATTGAAAATGATGTAGATTGGATTGCTTTATCTTTTGTACGCGACCCATTGGATATTATAGATCTTAAAATGAAAATTGAAGCAGCGGGCAAGGATATTAGAGTGATCGCAAAAATTGAAAAACCAGAAGCTGTTAAAAAAATTGATGCTATTATTGATGCAACCGATGCTATTATGGTGGCTAGGGGAGATCTTGGCGTTGAAATGGACATGGAAGATGTACCAATGATTCAAAAGAATATCATAAAAAAATGCAATGCTGCTGCAACACCTGTAATTGTTGCTACTCAAATGTTAGAGAGCATGATAGAAAATGCTCGACCTACACGGGCAGAAGCCAATGATGTGGCCAATTCTGTAATTGATGGAGCCGATGCCGTAATGCTTTCAGCAGAAACCGCTGCTGGTAAATTTCCTCTTTTGGCAGTAGAAAGTATGAATAAAATTATTAGGTCGGTTGAGGCTAATTATGAAAGCATCTATTATAAGTATAATACGCCTAATTCCGAATCGCCAGATTTTTATCCTACTAGTTTGGTGCAAAGCTCTGTGCGGTTAAGTGCAGATACCAACGCACATGTAATAGCAGGTATGACGTGGTCAGGATTTACAGCTTGGAAGCTATCTGCTCACAGACCCAAAGCTAATATTTTTATTTTTACGGCAAATAAAAAACTATTAACAATGCTAAATCTTGTTTGGGGAGTTCGTGGTTATTATTTTGATGGAAATGATACGACCGATGAAGCAATTGCTAAAGTGGAAACCATTTTAAAACAAGCAGGTCATTTAAAGGTGGGAGATGCTTATATTGCTATGGCAAGTATGCCTATTAAAAAGAAGTATAGAACCAATATGCTAAAAATTAATGTAGTAGAATAGGTTTTTTTAATGCCTAATTAAACGGCATTAAATATAGAGTAAAGGAAGATTAACTATTTTTATTGGGAATCACCAATATCACCTTTTCTTTTTCAACAAACATGGCACCTGCAGGGGTGCCTTTTTTCTTTCGCACAAATTTTTTAGGTGTATAAAGTACAGGGCAAAGCGAATCTGTTTTTCGTTTGGAATAAAATGCGGCTAATTGGGCCGCTTTTTCGATTATATTTTTCGGAAAAACCCTGCCTGGTATTTGTTTTATAACTACGTGCGAGCCGCTCACATCTTTGGCATGAAGCCATAAGTCATCTTTTTTTGCAATTTTGAGCGTAAGCGTATCATTATGCTTGGCATTTTTGCCTACTAAAACTTGAAATTCCTCAATGATAAATTTTTTATAAGGAAGATTACGCTCGATAGGTGGAGATAATTTTTTTGACGTTAATTTTTGAAGCGATTTCGAATCAGTTTCCGTGTCGATTATGGCTATTTTTGATTTAATAGTGCTTATAAACTCCTCTTTTGTACGTATATTATTCTTTAATATGGCAATTTCTTTTGCCTCATTTTTAGCTTTTCGATAGTAGCGTTCTGCATTTTTTTGAGGACTTAATAAGAAATTTAATTTAATTGTAATTTGTTCGTTGGTATAAAAATTGAGCAATTCTACTGATTTTATCCCTTTGCTAATGGCATGCATATTGGCCATTAAAATATCTGCTTTTTGCTGATTAGAACTTCCACTAGAAAGCTCAACAAGCTTTTTAGTTAGCTTTTTAATGTAATTATTAGATTTTACTAATTGCTTGTTAAGCTCGGCCGTTAGTTTGTTTTTAAGTAGGTAAACCGTTTTATACTTTACCTGCTTCTCAAAAAAAGAATTAATGGCCTGAAGAGGGTCAGAAAAATGAGCTATTGAATGAGTAGTTTTTAATAGAGATAACCGATATTCATTTTCTTGTTTATCGAGGTAAAAGTTAGGAGATTCTAGTGCTGTAATAAATTTATTAAAGCAATCTTCTGAATAGTCTTTTAGTGTTAAGGCATCTGCTAGGTTTTGAGCGGTGGTCTTATCCAAGGTCGGAATGGTTTTTTTTATATCCCATTCATTGTTTTTTAATGCTTTATAAGAGATGTCTAACGCTCTATCTAAGGTATTAAAATGACTAGTTTTATCTCTACTTAACTTATTTTTAAATAGGTCAATTACCTCTTCATTATCCACCAAAATAATATTAGACTGATTTCCATAAAGTTTAAATACTAGTTGCTGGTTGTTATTAAATAAGATTGTAAATGATCTTTCATTATTATATTGAATGAGTTTATTAATGGATTGGCCAATTAGTGAAGTAAATAAATTAACACTATTACGCTTAGCCCTATGGTATTTTGGAGGAAATGAGAGGCAAGAGAAATCATTTTTTAGGTAGGCCTTTATGTAAAAAGAGGTGGAAGGTTCTTGCTCAAACTCTAACAGCAACTCATTTTTATTTTGGCTATAGCATGCCGTTAAAATGGTCGTTTTTAATTTAGTTGCCAGGGCAGGCACCAAATGCCGTAAGAAGTAATAATTGTTTTGCATTATAGCGTAATTCTTAATCCATCATAAGCTAGGCTTACATTTTTAGGGAGGATAGGCTCGATTTCTCTAGTTTGCCCTAAGGTGTGACTTATGTGGGTAAGATAGGCTTGTACGGGTTTTATTTCTGCGATTAACTCTAAAGCTTCGCTTAATGTAAAATGCGATATATGCTGTTTAATTTGGAGGGCATTTAGTACGAGCACCTTTAATCCTTTGAGTTTATTCTTTTCTATTTCTGAAATGTAATTGGCATCGGTAATGTAGGCAAAATCATTAATTCGGAAGCCAAAAACAGGAAGCTTATGATGTAATAACTCAATAGGCGTTATGCTTATTCCTTCAACTTCGAAAACAGTATTAGTAATGGCTATTCTATCTACTTTAGGCACACCAGGGTATTTATTAGATGAAAATATATAAGCAAACTCTCGTGTAATTTGATCTAATACTTTTTGCCGAGCATACAGTGGCATATCTTTTTTTTGCAAAAAATTAAATGATCGAACATCATCAAGGCCTGCTGTGTGGTCTTTATGCTCGTGTGTCATTAATATGGCATTCATTTTGGTAATATTATTACCAAGCATTTGCTGGCGAAAGTCGGGCCCTACATCAATATTAAGGTGGGTGTTCTCTATTTCGATGTGAACACTCGTTCTAAGTCTTTTATCTTTGTAATCGGTAGAATTACATACCTCGCAAGTGCATGCAATTACAGGAACGCCTTGAGATGTGCCCGTTCCTAAAAAAGTAATAATCAAAATACGATGTTAGTTTGCGAGAGCTCTAAATAAAGTGATTGATTTTTGGTGCTTAACTTATCGCTATTTATCTCAATTACTTTTATAATATCGAGTAAGCAATTTATTTTACCTTCGTGCGTAAAATATTTGTTAATAATAGCTACTTTTTTACTGTTTAAAATACAATACCCAGATTTGAAACTCCCTTTTTCATAACGGAGAATAAAGTCAGTTTCGGCCATTAAATCCTCCAGCTTATGCAAATACTGTTTGGAGTACTTTGGGGTCATTTATTTTGTATATTGATTGACTAATGTTACTAATCGGTCAAAATCAAGTGGCTTTTGTAGGTATTCGTTAATTCCAACCGCTTTAAATTCCTCAATTGAATAATTACTTGCGTTGCCTGTAATGGCAAAAATTGGTAAGCTAGAGATAGACGAATCGTTGGACTCTCTTATTTTACGTGTGGTTGCCATACCATCTAAAATAGGCATGTTAATATCCATTAAAATGAGATCAAATGATTCATTTTCTAGTTTTTCTAATACCGATTGGCCATTTTTTACAGTAACTATTTCAAAATTTTGTTGCATTAAAATTTTTTTAGTTAGGTTTAATATAACTGAGCTGTCTTCTGCAATTAGTATTTTCTTTCCCATTATCTTAATCAGTATTTTTTATTATTTTCTTAAAATTACTTCTAAACTCTTTAAAATTATCTATAAGTTGGTAAAAATTTATTTCAAACTCATAAATATTATCATCTTTTAAACAAGCCTCTAGCTCTTCTGCTTTTTGAGCCACCTTATCGATACCTAATGTGCCCGATGTGCCTTTAAGGGTATGTAGTATTTTTTTTAGTGCTACCCAATCTTTCTTTTCTAGTGCAATTTTACAATCGGCTAGTTGATTGGCGGTTTCAACTTCAAATTCGTTATACACAGAATCTAAGATTTCGGCTCCTCCGTATTTTTTTAATTGCGCCACTACTTTTAAATTTAAGATGGGTATTAGCGCTTCTTTTTCAATACTATTTAACGCTTCTTGATTACTTATCGATTGATTTAACACTTTTTCTATTAACGTAATAGCTCTAATTGGCTTGGCTAGGTAATCGTCCATGCCCATTTTCAAAAATCGTTCTCTATCCTCCTTCATGGCATAGGCGGTCATTGCAATTATTTTGGGTGTAACTGCCAAATTAAGGTTTCTAATTTCTTGAGAGGCCTTTATGCCATCCATTCCAGGCATTTGAATATCCATTAATACAACATCAAATGAATGTGCCTTAACCTGTTCAATCGATTCTTCGCCACTTACTGCTAGCTGAACTTGGCATCCTGCCTTTTTTAGAATTTCACTAGCTACCTCTCTGTTTATTGAATTATCATCTACTACTAGCACTTTTTTATTTAATAATGGCGCTTGGCTAAGCCTGTTTTTGGAGATTTTTTTTTGCGTTTGATCTTGCTTTATGGGTTGTTTTGGAAAGCTTGCTTTAAATGTAAACCAAAACGTACTACCTAACCCAGGATTTGAAAATACACCAATTTGCCCACCTAGTAAAGTAACAAGTTGTTTAGAAATGGCGAGGCCTAACCCTGTGCCAGCATACGATTTTGTTGTTGAGGTATCTAGTTGCTCAAAACTTTTAAAAAGTAATTTCTGATTTTCTTTTGAAATTCCGATTCCTGAATCTCGTACATCAACACGAATAATGGCTTCCTTATTTATTTCCTCAATTAGCTCAAATCCAATATCAATGGAACCTCCTTTTTCGGTAAACTTTAATGAATTAGAAACTAAATTGGATATTACTTGAATTAACTTAGTTTCATCAGTTTTAATGTAACTAGGTAGTGCTTTATTAATATGATAATGCAAGTTTACTTTATTGGTTGAAGCCACAGGGGTAAATAGTGCATGTACTTTATCCACAATATAGGGTAAAGAGAAAGTGGATTTTTTAAGTTCCATTCTGCCAGCTTCAATTTTAGCTAAGTCGAGAATGTCATTTAAAATATCCATTAAAATAGCGGATGATTTTTTTAGAGTTTCTATGTATTTTTTTTGGGAGGCGTTTAATTCAGGTTCATCCAATAAATCAATCATTCCAATTATTCCGTTCATCGGAGTTCTTATTTCATGGCTCATATTAGCTAAAAACTGCTCTTTTACACGAAGCGAATTTTCGGCTATATCATTGGCGTTAATCAGTTGCTGATTGGTTATTTTTAGTTGTGTAATGTCTCTTACAACTCCTTCAATTTCATACGGCTCGTTTTTGTTGTTTTGAACCATTCTAATATTGCAAATACATTGCCTAACCTCTCCATTTTTCTTTACAATAGATATCTCTACATTTTTAAGATTTTTTTTAGCTTTCAGTTCACCAAGTATTTTTTTTGCTCTAGGATTATAGAGGTAGTAATCATCAATATGCTTGCCTAATACCTCAATGGTCTGATAGCCCATTAAATCATAAATTGATGGGCTTACCATTAATAAGCTACCATATAAATTACACCTAAAATACAAATCTTGAAATGACTCAAATATATTTCTAAATTTTTCTTCGCTTTGAAGTAATGCAAGTTCAGAGTATTTTTTTTGGGTAATATCTTGTGCAATACCAGAAACTTCTGAAATTTTATTCGAACCTGTATAAATTGGGTTTAAGTGTATTTCTTTCCATATTACATGGTCTTGCTCATCCTTTAAATTGATTTCAAATTGGAGTTTTTCACCATTAAAGGCACGTTTATATTTCTCTTCCCAAAAACTTTTAGAGTTCAAATCATTACTAGTTTCATTATTCAGGGGGTCAATATCATGATTTACAAAATTTGCTTCAACGTAATTCTTATTGAAAGAAGTTACTTCTAACTCTTTATTAACCGACCATATTAAATGGGAGCTACTATCAAAAATGGCATTAAGTTGTGCAGTTTGGTTTTGCAGCTCATCTCTAGTTTGTGCCATTTCAATGGCCATCGCAATTTGTGAAGAAGCAAAATCTAGTATTTTTAAATCTGCTTTTGTATAATTATATCCATGATAATACGACTGAATAGCAATTATTCCTATAATTTTTGTAGGGGTATGAAGAGGCACTCCAAGCCAATGTTCAGGTAACTCTCCTACTATCTCTATTTCTTTATTTTTTTCTAATTTTAAAAGATCGGCTCTTGTAAGGATTAAAGGCCTACTTTGCTTTATTGCATATTCTGTAACTCCTTTAGAAAAAGGTCTAAAAAAACCACTTAATACTGAATTTTTATCTAAAAAATAAGGGAAATGGATTTCGTTCGTGTGGTCATCATCCGAGTGCAAGGCGATGTAAAGGTTCTCGCAAGTAATAACTTCTTTAAGCTCATTATGTATGTTTTTATATACTAACTGAAGATCCGTATGCTCTATAATTTGGTTCGAAATATTAAAATAAAGGCTTTTAATTTTTTCAGACCGAATTTTTTCTGAAATGTCATTAAAAATACACTGATATATAAATGGCTGACCCTCTACTTGTTCCGATAAAATATAACCTTCTAAGTAGTAATTTTTCGTATTTATTTTAGACTTAATCCGCAATGAAATATTTGTATAGCTATTGGTTTTACTAAGTTGGTCGAGCGATTCTCTAAACGTAGAAACCACCTCAGCATCAAATAAATCTGCTAAAGGAATTTCTTTATTATCTATGGCTTTAATTCCAAAATTTTCTTCCCATTTATTATTTGCATAAATAATGTTTCTAGTGGAGTTTAGTACTATAATTAACTCGTTTGAAAGGCTATAAATTTTTTGAAGATCATGGTTAGATTTCTCAAAAATTTGTTTTACAAATTTTCGGTATATAATATTATTACTTAAAATAACATACGAGAAATTGTTTAAAAAATGATTCCTCAACTGAATAATTTGAAGGTCTAAGTCAATACTGTTATTAGTTTTGGTAATAATTAACGACTTAAAATCATGAAATTCTACACTAGGAGCACCATCAATCGAATCAATTATGCTTTTTAGAGTATTAATATCTCTTTTTTTAAAAAACCCATCTATATCGATATCAATGAGCTCACCTACATCGTATCCAAGAAGTGTAGCAAATGGTTCAGTTATAAATTTTATTTTTCTTTTAGAATTTATAATAATTATAAGTAGGTTGTTATAACTTATTTGTATTGGAGTGTTTTTTTTCAAACCTGTTTATGTTCTTTTTTTGAGTTAAATATATATTATTTTTAACCTGATTAATTTAATTAAACCAAATATGCTATCGCCCTGCGATTAAAAAATTCATTAATTACTGATTACTAGCTAATTGAAAAAAGTTAAAGTTTTCATAAAAGGATTTTTTTAATTTTATGTGTTTTCGGAGGGAACTCATTAGCCCGCATTATTAATTCCCTATTTGTTATGAAAGCTCTAAGTGCAATAAAATAAAGTGCTTACCATTCATTTTGACGCACAGGCATAGCTCAGTTATGGCGAGTATCAAAATGGATTAAAGTGCTTGATTTTGAAGCAATTAGAGCTTGGAATAGAATAGGCATGAATAATGTGGGTTAGGTTAAAATTACTACTTTCCTTATTTAAGACGATATTTTTGAATAAATTTAGCGAATTGGAATGAATAAAAAGCACTTAATCGTAATTGTTGGCCCAACGGCCGTTGGAAAAACAGCAATAACTGTGCAGTTGGCTAAATATTTTAAGGTAAAAATACTCAATGCAGATTCTCGGCAAGTATTTAAAGAACTTTCAATTGGTACGGCTAAGCCAACACTTGATGAGATGCAAGGAGTAACTCATTATTTTGTAAACGATAGAAGCATTAAGCATGAATTTAGCGCAGGGCATTTTGAAAAGGAGGGCTTAGCGAGGTTAAAAGAAATTTTTGCACATGAAAATATTGCCATCCTTAGTGGAGGGTCGGGTTTATATGTAGATGCTCTCTGTTTTGGGTTTAGTGCTTTTCCTGCAATAGATGCGGGCATTAGAATGCTGCTTAATCAGCGATTAAAAAAAGAAGGTGTCGAAAAACTTTTTAGCCAATTGCAAGAATTAGATACTGTTTATGCGAAAAGCATTAACCCTAAAAATCAACAGCGTATTATTCGTGCATTAGAGGTATGCATTAGTTCGGGCAAGCCTTTTTCATCGTTTAGGACGGGCACGAGTGAACCGCGTGATTTTAATCTTCATTTTATTGGATTAGAGCTGTCGCGTGATATATTGTATAATCGAATTAATGCTCGAATGGACGAAATGATTGCCAATGGGCTATTTGAAGAAGCGAAAACTAATGAACAATACAAATCTCAGAATGCCTTAAAAACGGTTGGATACCGTGAGATATTTGGGTATCTCGAAGGCCGTTATGATAAAAAGGAAGCGATAAGGTTATTAAAAAGAAATTCTAGGCGTTATGCCAAACGCCAATTAACTTGGTTTAAAAAAAACGAATTAATTCAATGGTTTGAGCCGATTCAGATCGATGAAATTATTTCTTATGTAACGTCTAAGATTTACTAGTGTTAAGTTAAGTGTGAAATGGTGGTTAAGTTGAAGTTATTTATGTTTT
>CAZGDC010000030.1:0-19871 GCA_964524405.1 uncultured Roseivirgaceae bacterium | reverse complement strand
TAATGCAAATGGAGAAAATTATTGTGGCTAATATTTGAGGGGAGTTTTTACTGAGCTAAGCTAAACCTTACTTGCAAACCAAAAGAGTTAGTACTTCTTTTAAACGAACTTGATATTCGGGGTTCATTAATGTTTTGCTCGAAGTAAAATTGCAAGGTAAGTCTGTTATTTAAAGAATATCCTATATTAGGTCTTAATTGGAAATTAATATTTCCTCCAGTAACCTCATTGCTGCCTTCTTTTTCGGTTGTAAGGCCACTATTATATGTACGCTGTACGGTTTTAGTGTCTCTTAGGCTAAAATCCATCCTAAAATCGAGGTCGTTTTTTAAGGTGGTAGTTCTGCCTTGAATTTTAAATGGGAGCTTCACATTGGCTTTGGTAAATCCTAAAGAAAACACTAAATCTTTTCCTTGTATTTCAGTGATTTGAGTATTAGCCATATTTAAGGCAATACTCCTTTCTGTTTTATATTCAATAGAAGCGTTTAACCTTGTACGTGTTCTAATAGCTACTTTTATAAGTGGTGCAAATCGCTCTGTAATTAGTACTTGGCTAAATACAAATACGGGCACTAAATCACCTTGGTCATTTATTACAGTAGCTGCTTTTTGATTTTCAATATTATTTGTTAATATTAAATCATCTGCATTATTATAATGGAGCGAGTTGGCATAATCTGCCACCGTAAAAGAGGAAACATAGGCATGCGAAATTATAATAGAAGAGAACTTCTTTCTCAAGCTTTTTATCTTACCTAGCCCGCTATAATCCAACCGCCAATTGGGCATAGGTATTTTTGGAAACGATGTTAATTCTGCCTTATGTGCGCTTGTTCCTCCATAAGCAGCTATAAATGCTGGTATTAACACATCTTGATTATTTGCGGTGTATAACGTGTCGTTGGTTGCTTGATTTAATCTACTTTGGATAATGTTTCTATTTTCTATAAACTGATTAAAAATCACGGATTCATTGCTCGTTCGATCATCTAAAAAAGAGGTTTTTATGGCTAAAAAAGTAATACTGTAACTGCCCGATCGTGAAGGAGCAAATGATTCATAGCTTTGCCCAAGCGAATCAACTCTAAAAATTTCTTGATATCGTGCGGTTTTATTTTTTCTTACATCTACTTGAAGCTTAAAGTCTTTAAAAGGTTCAATAATTGCTTTTATGTTTAAGTCAATGGTTTGAAATTGGGTAAAAGGATCGGTTAATAAGGAATTTTTTACGAGCCACCCATTTTCTGCTGCCCTTGTTCGTATGGAAGGGTCTTGGCTACCTAAAATAAAATCCCAGCCAGGTGCCGCCCAAGCGGTATCCATACCAAATAAATAAGGGCTTTGTTTAAAACCAGCGATGGAAGTGCCTTCTATAATACTGTAGGTTGCATTAATGGAACGGACCATCATTAGTGCTCGTAAAAAAGCTTTACCCATTTTTGAGTCAGATTTTTTAATAGTATCTGCGGGTTGTGTTCTTGATCGGCCAGAGCGCCTTCTTTGAGGAGAATTAATGGATTTTAAGTAAGGCACTTTATTATATAGTTTTACCAAATCAAATTTGCCTGTGGTACTTATGGTTCGGCTATTTTCTATTCTATTGCCTAAGGTATCTATTTGGTTTAAGGCAGCAGAAGTCCATCTATAATTGGCTAAATAACGCATGTCTGCATTCATCCAATTAGTAATGGGGAGTTTGTCTAATGGGAGTTTTAAATTTACTCCAACAATTTGGTCAAAGTCTCGCATTCGACCAAAGTTTTTAAAGTTATTTAATATAATTTCCTTGCTGCTTTCGGTAATTTCTCCTTCGGGTTCATCTACTATAGAGTGCGCCAAGGCAGAGTAATTAAATGATAGTGCTTTGGTAAAGTTCCATTTAATGGCATAAATTCGGTTTATTGTAAATATTTTTTCAAAGTTGGCAGGCACTCCTTCAATGGTTAGGTCTTGGTTTCTAAATTGTGTTTTTAAATAGCTTCTATCTACCTCTCCGCGCACGGTTATATTAGATGGCGCAAAATTAAAATTGAGGTCTTTAATTAATTTTAACCAGTCCGAATTCATTTTTTCGGCATTTTTAAAGGGTTCAAAAATTTGTGGTGCAGGGCTAAAATTATAATTAATAGCGCCTGTATATTTGCGAAGTTCGTACGATTGAATAACAGAGTTTGATTGTATTCTATCGCTGTAGGCGAGAGAAAGGCTCAAGTTTTCGATATTATAGACCCGGTCTTTTTTATCAGGGTTTGTTTTTTCTTTGCGCATATTAGATACGTTTAAACTACGTCTTACGGCATTATCAATTACCGCATCTTTGTAGTCGGCCTGTACTTGCGCATCTCCTTTTCCTTCGAGGCTATTTTCTAATGGTATATCTGAATCTAGTGGATCGAAGTGAGGTGTAATTGTTATGTTTTCGTAACTAGCAAAAACGGGTATTTTAATGCCCGATTTTGATGGTAAAAATTTATCTAGGTTAACATTTGTGGCCAGGTCATAGCCAAAGCTAGATTCTTGGGTTCTATCAGATATTTTTGTTTGCACTCCTCCAAAGCCAAAGCTGGTATATCTAGCAGCGGCAGAAACGGTTGCAAAATCAGCAAGTTTGGCGTTAATATTGGCATTTCCGGCCCATCCTGCCTGTTTATTAAAATCGGTAACGCGCAGTTCATTGGCCCAAATACACACCGATTTTGGTTGCTGATTGGCTCCTTCTGGGTTTCTTACACCTAGCATTATATTGGTAACGGTACTAAGTTTAGGGTTGCCAATAATGGTAAGTTTATACTGCTTAAAGGTGGTTGAAAATGGCAATGCAAGGTTAACATTACTTGCATTACGTGTGGCTTTAAGCTTATAAAGTTCTGAAAATGGAAGGTCTATTTCATTTTCAGCAGGCCATATTTCAGCAGGGTCGTTGGTGCCTGGTTGTGTTATTTTAAGAGGCACTTCAATTTCATAATAATGGTCAAACCCTGAACCAAATCTAAAAAAGGCATTAATTTCACCGTCTTGAGCCGTGTTGCTTTGTGCGTGTAAAAACATTTTAACTCGCCCATAATTTACGAGGTTCATGTCTATATTTTTAAAGGCAGCTTGTGCGTTTTTAACGGGTAGGTTTTCTACACAAAGTTGAATAGATTGCTCATTTAATTCTCGCTCAATTACCGAAGTGTTGTCTCTATCTCTTTGAATGCCAGGAGGCACTACATAGGGGATTCCTGATTCTCCTCCTTGGCTGTTTTCTTCTATATTAACTACTGATATGGTTAAATTAGCATCGTGTATTTCTGGAATTTCATCGAAACGCTTACTTTCTAAATTACCTGTAAATTTACGCCAATGGCTACCAACAAATCTAAAATTGGCAGTTCTAAGTACTACGGGTTGCGCCCAGCCTGTTAAATACATTCTAATATAACGGATAGATTTAAACCCTGTTATATTACCTACGGTTTTATCTGGTTGATAGATAGGCACCCTAAATAAGTACCAATTTACTTCATCTCCGTCCACTGTATTGGTAACCTTATCCATTATATATCCTTCCCCTACTTTTAGCTGGCCAGGCTGTAGGTCTATTTTATATTCATAATACTCTTCTAGGTTGCTTACGGTATTGTCTCTATTTAAGTCTTCATTTTCTGGATTGGGGCTTCCTGAAGGAGAATAAGGTAACGTATTATTTGATAAGTTGGGCGAGTTTTTATCTACGCCATTAAAATTTTTATATCGCTCAAGAATTTTTGCATCTTGGGCATCAAATTTTTCGCTTAAAAAATACTCAAAATCATCGTTGGAAGGATCGCCTCTAAATTGGTCGATTGCTTCTGGCGATAAGCCAGGGGGTAATTGGCTTAGTTCGGGTTGAAATTTTAATAGCTCTTCTGCATTGTCCATTCCATCTAATCCAACATCTTGGTTAACTCTAGCAGCAGGGTTATTATCAAAGGCATTATTTATGAATTGAGCATTGGTTACAAATCCCCAATTATTTTCGCTTGTAGCAGCGGTAGTTTTGTCGCCATTGGCAGGTAAGCCATTTTCAAATGCCATTTTTCGGTCGCGTATTACATCTTCAGATACGTTCCCTAAATTAAAGTATAGTTGCCCTCCAGTTACATTGGGCTCATTAAGCCTGCCATCTAGCACTTTATTAAGGCCTGAGGCACTTTGCAAAAAAGGATCCATTAACCAAAATTCGAGATATACAATATTTGCTTTTTCAAAATCTACTTCGCTTAAAATAGGGGTGGTTATGCCTCCCCAATTACTTTGGGGGTCTCTTAAAAGACCACTATTTGTTACGTCTGGGTTTAAATTATAAATTCCTTTTTCCGCAGGAAAGTAGGCAATATCGAAGAGGGGGAAATTGGTATTAATAACTTCTCTATCTCTTTGAGGAAACAATTCTTGTGGCGAAACGGGTCTTACAAAGTGGTTAGCAATATCAAAATCGGTAATGTTTTGTGGTTTAGATGCTCCTCTTGATATGTAAAAGATATTGTCTATGGTGTACCATGATAACTTAGCTCGCTTATACATAGCCGTTATATCATCTTGAGCGTTTCCGCTTGGATCAAACCTATTATCGTTTGTTTTAGGGGTAGAAGCGTGATGCCAACGCAACCAATTACCTAGCCCAAAAGGGGTGGCAGTGTTTTCAAAATCATCGATATAAGAGGTGCCCTCTCCATTTATTACATTAGAAGTGCCGGATATTAATTGGGCAAATTCGGCATTGGCGGTTATTATAGAGCGTTCTTTGGTTTGAATTAATGGGATGGCATCTACTATTTTGGTCATTAAAATAGATTCTGTTCTATAGTTTGCATCAAATCCATATTTGGTATTTTTGGTGGGCTCTTCACCAATGGTGGGCCTAAAACGTAATGGGCGTTCAAAATGATGCAGTATAGTTGCTCCAAAACTGATGTCATCATTTAGCCTATACTCTGCCCTTCCTCCTATTAGTGTACGCGATTGAAAATTGAAAATATCGTCTTTTTCATACGTAACTTTAATGGCTTTGCCTGAATTAATGATGCTCTCATTTAAAATTTGAACTTTCCCAAAATTATAATCTACAGTAAAGTCAACGCCTTCAACTAAGGGGATGTTTCCAGCGAATACTTCTACGGATCCTTTGGCTATTTTAATGCCGTTTAAAAGTATTTCACTAGAAGATCCAGCTTTAAAAGATCCTTGCAAGGTAAATTTATCTTTATTGGTATTTTGCTCGGCATCGGCTATGGTAGTGCCATATAGGGTATCGAATACATAGCGTTGCCTTAGCTCAAACTCAAAGGGTTCAAATTGGCTGGCTAAAAAATCGCCAAAGGGCTCTATTACCGGAAAAATAATTTGACCCAAAGTGGCATTAATGGTTACTCCATCTATAAAATCAAAATTGCCATCTTTTTGTGGGTCTCCATTAGGGTTTAGTCTATCGAGCCCTAATAGTTCTATTAATGGAATGTCTGTGGTATTTACGCCTTCGTTTATACTGGGTTTTTCGGTTCCAATTAAATCATCTCGGTATAAAATACGCAATTGAAATCCCTCTTGGCTAATTTGGCTTCCTCCCAATGAATATACATTTTTCATCATCAAATCCCAGGTGGGTATTCTTCTGCCTAAATTGTCTAAGGTGCCAATTTTATTAGGCTTTAGCATTTTTAAATAGATAACTTCATTTGCGGGCAAAGCGGCATAATTTTCGGTTAATTCGCCTACTTGGTATCGTATTCCATTATAAGTGTATTCGTAAGATACGGCTAACATTTGATCGTTATTAAGCCTGCTGTTTAAAGAAATATAGCCTAATTTCTCGCTTAGGTGAAACTCGCGCTCGTCTAGTTTTCGTGCTTGTAGCTTATTATAATGGGTAGATTGAACCATATTAAAAGGAGCAGACTCTAATGTTTGGTCGATGGCATCTACATTTCTATCAATGGCTCTTAATTGTTCAAATAAATTATTTGCATTATTATCATTGGGCACGTTTCCTTTTCCAGAGCTTCCAATTACGCCTTCGTTTTTTTGATAAATCACGTTTCCTTCTCCTAAATCCATAAAGGCCGCAATATTTCGTTGAAATTCTGTATTATTATTTATATTAATAATATAAACTTCCACTCGGTTTATTTGAACGCTAGAAGTTACTCTAGGAATATTTTGCAACCATTCTTCATAATGATCTCTAAAAAAGTGACCTAAAAAAAAGTGCTTTTGCTCATCATAACCAGAAGATAAAATATTAAATTCTCGTGCTTGAACACCTCCTGCATCTACGGTTACTTGGTCTTGTTTACCTCGTTGGGTAGTGGCAACTCCTGTAATAAATAATTTGCCAAATTGGAGTTGTGTTTTTACTCCAAATAAATTTTGAGCACCCGATATTAAACTATTACTAATGGACATGCTTACATTACCTATTTCCAGTTTTTTTATAATATCTTCATCAAAACCAGTAAACTCTACTTTTAAATTATTTTGAAAATCGAATGAGTTATTATTATCAAAGTTGGCTGTTACTCTAAGTTTCTCTCCTATTTTGCCAACTACATTCATGCTAATTTGTTGGTCAAATTCAAATCCACCGTTTCTTTGTTGCCTAAGGGGTAAACCTGGGTTATGAAGTTTTTGAAACTTGCCTCCAAAGTCTAAGTTAACTAGGCCTCTGGGGTTAATTTCTACATAACTTCCTCCAAATATTCGATCAAATACAGGGCTAATGTAAATTTTAGGAATCAGCCTTCTGCCCGACATAGCCGTTTCTCCGTCAGCTTCTTCTCCTCTGCCTTTCCAGTATGATTTTAACATCATTTCTGTTTGGTATTTGTCGTACTCGGTAAATGTAACGGAAGAGAGAGGGCGGTAATAAATGGCCCCCATCCGTTCGGAAATCGTATAGTTAAAAGAGGTGTCTATTTCGTACTGAAGCTCTAAATTGGAGGGGCTGCCAAACAAAAGAGGGGACGAACTCGTTCTATTGCTAAAAGGATCTCCTAACCGATCGGTAGAGTTAAAGGATGGCCTAGTAGAAGGAATGTATGTTTGATATTCATCAAGATTATCAGCAGGGATGGTATCTTGTTCTACGGTAGTGGTATCAGCAATTTGTTGAAACTCTGCCTGTGTATTTGTTATAAAAAACAGAAAAAGGGGAAAGAATATCCCTCCCCTTATCAAACATATTTTATGATTGTATTTTTTTGTCAAGCTTTACGTTGGCTTATGCGTTTTGAAGTGCTTTTTTAATTAAAGTTTCTAAATTAATAGAATCGGTACTTTTATTAAGAATGGACTCAATACTTTTTTGGGCTATATTTCTATTAATACCCAAGGTTAGTAAGGCAGATAACGCTTCTTGTTTTAAGGTATTGTTTGATCCAACAGAAAGTTTTGATTCTGCTGGGTCAAAACCTTCTTTTCGAAGTTTGTCTTTTAATTCTAGTATTGCTCTTTGAGCTGTTTTAGAACCAATTCCTTTTACACTTTGTATCACACTAACTTCTTCGTTTATAATGGCAGATTTTATTTCTTCGGCTGATAAGGAAGATAGCATTACAAGGCCTGTTGAAGGCCCAATGCCTGATACAGAAATGAGGTGCATAAATAAATTTTTCTCTGCAATTCCACTAAACCCGTATAAGGTTTGCGCATCTTCTCGTATGTGTAAATAGGTGTGAAGTTGGCATGCCTCTTGCTCTTTTATCTGCGAAAAAGTATTGAGAGAAATATGGATATAATACCCAATTCCGTTGGCATCAATGATGACATGGGTTGGGTCTTTATGGGCTAATTTTCCTTTAATATAGGCGATCATATTAATTAGTCTTTATCTATTAACTGAGCATGTATTACGGCTACTGCTGTCATATTTACAATGTCGCTTACCGAAGTTCCAATTTGTAAGATATGAACAGGTTTTTTCATTCCTAATAAAATAGGGCCAACAGCACTTGCTCCTCCTAATTCCATTAATAATTTGTAGGCAATATTACCTGCTGCCAAGTTAGGAAAAATAAGTGTATTTGCGCTATTTTCTGCTAGTTCACTAAAAGGATATACTTCTTTTTGTATGTCAGGGTTAAGCGCAATGTTTGCTTGAATGTCTCCATCTATAACTAAATCAGGAAACTTTTCTTTGGCTAATTTAACAGCCTTGCGTGCCTTTAGTGGAACTTCGCCACTTGATGAACCAAAATTAGAATAAGATAATACGGCTACATGTGGCTCCTTATTTGTAAATATTTTAACCGCTTGCGAAGTTAGGTCGATAATTTCCACCATTTCTTCAGCGGTTGGGTTTAGTTGAACGGTGGTATCGGCAAAAAAGAAATCTCCTTTTTTGTTCGAAATAATAAACATGCCTGTTACTTTATTTACTCCTTTGGCTTTACCAATAATTTGTAGCGATGGTTTTATCGACTGCGCATAATCTTTGGTTAAACCAGAGATAAATCCATCTGCTTCTCCTAATTCAACCATCATTGGGCCATAGTGGTTACGGCTTTGCATTAATTTTTGACATTCTTTTTGCGTAATTCCTTTTCGCTTGCGTTGGTCAAATAAAATTTTGGCATATCGATTTATGGTTTCCTTTTGGCTTGGACCCATGGGGTCAATAATGGTTGCCTCGGCTAAGTCCATTTGGTATTCGCTAATAAGCTCTTTTATTTTAGTTCGATTGCCTAATAATATGGGCTTGGAAATTCCTTCGGCCAATGTTATTTCAGCGGCTTTTAAAATTTTGTAATGATCCGCTTCGGCAAAAACAATTCGCTTAGGGTGTTGCTTAGCTCTTGATATAATGTTTGAAATTATTTTTTGGTCTGCGCCAACTCTTCCTCTTAGCTCGGCTTCGTAGGCAACCCAGTCTGTTATTTTTCTTTTTGCTACGCCAGACTCCATGGCTGCTTTTGCCACAGCAGGAGAGATGGTATAAATTAAACGAGGATCAAGTGGTTTTGGGATAAGGTATTTTTCATTAAACCCAATGGAGCGATCGCCATAAGCTTTTAACACTAGTTCGGGTACGGGTTCTTTAGTTAATTCAGCAATGGCTTTAACGGCAGCTAATTTCATGGCTTCATTAATTTTTGTTGCTCTTACATCCATAGCTCCTCTAAAAATATAGGGGAACCCAAGTACATTATTTACTTGGTTAGGATGATCCGATCTGCCGGTTGCCATTAGTATATCATTACGAGTGGCCATGGCAAGCTCGTAATCAATTTCTGGCGTTGGGTTGGCGAGTGCAAACACAATGGGCTTTTTAGCCATTGATTTTAAGTTTTCGACTGATAAAATATTGCCGACTGATAAACCAATAAATACATCAGCTCCTCTTATAGCATCGCTCAGGGTATTAATATTTTGTGTTGTTGCAAATTCTTGCTTAGATACATCAAGGTTTTCGCGGTCTTTTCTTATTACACCTTTGCTATCGCACATAATAATATTCTCAGGTTTAACACCTAAACTTTTATATAGTTTAGTACACGAAATAGCTGCGGCTCCTGCTCCGTTTACCACTAATTTAACGTTCCCTATTTTTTTATTAGTAAGCTCTAACGCATTTAATAGAGCGGCAGAAGAAATAATGGCCGTGCCATGCTGATCGTCATGCATTACCGGAATGTTCATTTGCTCTTTAAGGGCTTTTTCTATTTTAAAGCTCTCAGGTGCTTTAATGTCTTCTAAATTAATGCCGCCAAAGGTGGGCTCCATGGCTTTTACAATTTTAATAAACTCATCTGGATCGGTGGTGTCAAGTTCAATATCAAATACATCGATTCCTGCAAATTTTTTAAACAAAACAGCTTTGCCTTCCATTACGGGTTTAGAAGCTTCGGGGCCAATATTGCCTAAGCCTAAAACAGCCGTTCCGTTAGTTATAACACCTACTAGATTTCCTTTGGCGGTATATTTGTAAACATCTTCTTTATTTTTGGCAATTTCATTACAAGGCTCTGCTACTCCAGGCGAATAGGCTAATGCTAAGTCTAACTGAGAGTCCATTAATTTTGTGGGAACTACTTCAATTTTACCTGGTTGCCCTTGCGTATGGTAATCAAGAGCATCTTGTTTGTTTATTTTTAACTTCATCGTTTGTTTATTTTAGATGGCGAAACCAACTTAATGGTTAGTTGTTGCCCTTGCTAAACGTTAGATTAATGATTGTTACAGTAACAAAAATTTAAGTTTGGCGTTTTTGTAATCCGTTTTTTACGTATGGATTGTAATAACAATTTTAATATTTAGTTTGGCGAGATTCTTACTTGGCATCTTTTTCACTTTTTGTTCTGAAGGTGCTTAAAATAGTTTCGAGTTCGCGCATTGTTTCTCGTTTAGGAACCCCTGGGCTTACCACAAAACCATCAATATAAAAAATTTTGTTAGCTTGCTTATCAAGTACCGCATAACCAATGTACGAGCCTCCAATTCCTTTCGTATGGCTTCTCCAAATACCTCTAATTTCTTTGGCGAAATTGCCGCCAATTGATGCGGTGTTGTATTCTACCTCTATATTAATGGTGTCTGTTTCCATATAAGAGTCGGCCATGGCAGGGTCTTCAAATATTTTTTCTTTCGTTATTTTATCTCTCCAAGCTATTATTTCACCTTTCTTAAAAGCGTCCTCAGAAAGATAGGGGGCGGAGGTAACAAAAATGTTTTTATCAATTCCTAAATTGCCACTATCGGGTTGGCGTAACCAAACAAAATTAGTGCTATCTTCTTCTATTCTATACCCATTGGGTATGCGCATATAAAAGTTGTGTTTTTTTAATAATGTGTTGTTAATGCCTTTTTTTTCTTTGCTTTTATATAATTTTTTTAGGAGCCTTTCTTTTTCTTTTTGGTTGAAAAAATCTCGGATAAAGCCATCATTATTAGCAATTTTTGTAGCTAATTCATTTTCATCTGCACCAAATAAGTATAAAACAGCTTGCCCTTTTGCATACACATCTTTTTGTGAAATACGGTATTTATTGGGGTTCTCTTTTATGTATTCTGATGTGATAAAATTTCTTACAATGGCTCCCCCTTTTGTTTTGCTATCAAGGGTTGCTACAAATAAAATGTTAGTTACTTTTCTTAAAAATGATTTGAATTGAGTGGGTTCTATGTAGTGTATTTTAAAATAAGGTTCACTTTGAGGTAAGCCAGGCACATCTGAAGCCACAGCGCCTCTAATTAGCTCACCTAATTCGCCTTTCCATTGTATGGAGTCCATTATAATAAATAGTTCACCAGGCTTACCCGAAGCATCTACAAGTAATCTTTCGTTCATATCTTCTGAGCATGAAAATGTGCCTATAAAAAAAATGGAAATAATAATTGCAGACAAAATATTTTTCATAATATATGAAATTGTTTTTTTTGGAATAAAGCAATAAAGGTACTCATATAAATTCGTTTGGGATAATATTATATTTGGTAACTGTTCAGCCAAGAGTCATTTCGGCTAAAAAAAGCACTTTTTTCGCTAAACTTTAGCTATTTTTAGTACCATAGCGGTGCTATGCTACTAAAAAGGAGCTTCATTTATCAAAAAAACTATCTGTTTTTATCTCGAAAGCACCTCGGCTGAATAGGTACACGAAATTAAGGCACTTAGGGCATTTAGGTTATAAAATAATTTAGCCTATGATTAGTATTTGACCAGGCTGTAGCTTGTTAGATTGAAGCTTATTGAGGGTTTTTATTTTTTCGATATTCAAATTTTGATACATGTTAGAGATGTCCCAAAGGGTGTCTCCAGGTTGTACGGTATGTGTTTTTTTGCCTTTAAAGTTTATCGGTATATGTTTTGCAACAGGCGTATTTATGGCTGCCGCCTTAATTTTAGTATTTGGGTAAGTCCAAATACTTAAATTTTGCCCTATTCGTATGGTGTTACTTCTTAACCTGTTCCACTTTTTAATGTCGCTAACGCTTACATTATACCGATTAGCTATGGAGCCTAGCACGTCTCCGCTTTTTACTTTGTAGAGGTGTTTGTTTCTTCCATAGGTGCTTCCTGCACTGTTTCTTGCCAAGTACTCTAAGTCTTTTTTGCCATTTAAAGCGGCTAGGTATAAGAGGGTGTCTCGGTTAGTGCGTGCTTCTTCTATTTTATCTAATGGCAATCGAACGGGATAAAATCGTTTTTCAGATTTAAGTCCAAATCGCTTTAAGTTTGGGTTTAGTTCTTGTATATTTTTATAGCAAATAGATAATTCGTTTGCTAAGGTTTTTAAATTGGCATATCCTTTTATCATTAGGGTGTCATTATCCATTAAATAGGCAGGTTTTTCTGGCAAAAGATTATATTCTTCGGCATACGTAAGGGCATAAGCTACGGCTACAAACTGAGGAACATACGAACGTGTTTCTCTGGGTAGGTAACGGTAAATTTCCCAAAAACCTTTTTTATAGCCCGATCTTCGGATGGCTTTTCGTACATTGCCTGGCCCAGAATTATAGGCTGCTAAGGCCAACTCCCAATCGCCAAATTGTGCATATAAACTACTTAAATACTTGCAGGCTGCTTCGGTCGATTTGTAAATATCGAACCGTTCATCAATATACCAATCTTGGTGTAGTTTAAACATATTGCCTGTGGAAGGCATAAATTGCCAAAGGCCACCTGCACCCGCTCTCGAAAGTATTTGAGGGTTAAGCCCTGATTCTACAATGGCTAAGTATTTTAACTCTGGAGGGAGGTTATATTTACGAAGGTATTCTTCCATAATTGGGAAGTAAGCAGTTGATTTGCGAATAACTTCTTTGGTATAGGCTCTATTTCTAACGGTAAAATAATTAACAAAACTATATACCTTATCATTAAATTCGAGTGGCATTTCGCCTTGCATGCAGTTAAGCCTATCTTGTACTAATTTATAGGTAGTGTTTTCGATGTAAAAATCAACTGGTTGCTGGGCACGCAATGTGCCTGAAAATATTAATAGTAAAAGAATTAAATTGATTTTCATAGAAAAATGCTAGAACAATATTCCTAAGCAGGGTGCCTCACTATAACGTTAACGAAGGCACAGCAGAAACCCCTTTAGCGTATAACGGATTGCTACTCGCAGTATAGGGCGGATGTTTACTTGGGTTCAGTATTAAGATTTTCCAGGCTTTTCATCTAAACCTTTTTCAATATCGTCTTTAATCTCTTTGGTGGCATCTTTAAATTCTCTAATCCCCTTGCCCATACCTCTTGCTAATTCCGGTATTTTTTTAGCTCCAAATAGAAGTAGTAGAGCGAAAATGATGACAAATATTTCAAACCCACCAAGGCTGCCAAGAAATGCTAATTGTATATTCATTTTATTAAATGCTTGTATTTAGGGGTAAAGATAGGTATTTGGTTTTTAAGTAATATGATAGGAGTAAAAAAAAATAGAATTGCAATTTTTTCTTATTTACGCATAAGCCATTTTTCGGGGTTAAGCTTAGAGAAAGATTTCCAAATTTCGAAATGAAGTTCTGCTATTCCATCGCTACCTGTGTGCACGGTTCCAATGCTTTCGCCTGCTTTTATTTCTTGCCCTTTTTTAATTGCAACGGTGCTTAGTTTAGCATATACTGTAAAATAGTCGCCATGGTTTATTATTACAGCTTTATTAAACCCTTGGATTATAGAAACGCTCGAAATTTTACCGTTTGAAACACAATAGACCGTAGCGTTTGGCTTTGTTTGTATGTCGATACCTGGGTTATTATGTTGAACGCCCTTTAATATGGGATCTTTTGAGATGCCAAAACGTTGAGAAACAAACCCTGAAACGGGCCAAGCCAATTTGGCTTTATTTTTAGCAAAATCGGTAGAAAGTTCTTTGGTTACTGCGGAATTACTTTTCGATTTTGCAGCGGTTGCTGCTGCAATTTCTTTTTTAATAATATCATCTATTAGCTTGTTAAGCGTAGCCAGCGAGTTGTTTCTTTTTTTAATTTCTTTTTTAATTTCTTTTTCTCTAGAACTTAAAGAGGCAATGGCTGATTGCTCTTTGCTTTTGAGTGTTTCAAGTTTCTTTTTTTCTTTTAGTTGTGTGTTTAGTAACGTTATTTGTGCTGTCTTTTTTGCTTCAATGGCGTTAATTTGGGTGGAAAGCATTTCTTTTACCGCATTTATTTGCTTTACTTGCTTTCTGCGAGCTTCGGTGTATTGGTTTAAATAATGAAGCCTTCTAAATAATTGATTGAAGGTACTTGAGGAGAATAAAAAGGTTAGTTTATCTTGTCCTTTGCTGGCTTTATATGCGGCATAAATCATGGCACCGTATTCGGCCATTAAATCTTTTACGTCCTTTTCTAATGCATTAATAATTTGCTGGTCTTGCTTAATTTCATTTTGCAATAAGTCAATTTCACTTTTATAATTAGAAATAAGATTAGCTTGTGCATTAATCTGAAACTGGAAGGCATTAAGTTGACCTATACTTACTTCTTTTTCTGCCGATGTTTTTTGAAGGGTAGCCTGCGCCTCTTTTATTTGTTTAAGATTTTCTTTTTTTTCTTTTTGGAGTTGAGATTTGGTTTTTTGCGCTAGAGTAACTTGCCCAAAAACAATAACAAAAAAGAAAATTAGGAGGCTACTTCGCTTATTCATACTTTTTAGGTATGGAGAATGGAAACCGGAGCGGTTTATCAGAAGATTCCGCTTTAATATGATTAATACGCAGTTGTGTTTCTAACGCTCCAGATTTAGTATGATGAATAAGCGAAATAAAAATTGAAAAAGGAAGACCTTGTCCCTCTACTTCTTTAAAATCTGTATAAAGCAATTTTAAAGAGTTGTCCGTTTCTTTTTCGGTAACATTCACTTCTTCAAGCTTCATCGATTCCTTATTCACAACGTTTGTGATTTTAATATTTTCTATAGTTTGCTTAATAATGTATTGCTTATTAATTAGTTTAATTTGATTGGCATCGCTTAATGCTTTGGGCATATCTCCTACTATCATGGCTTGAATTAAGTCGTAATCGAGTGGAAATTTGAATTCCTTACTTACTTCTTTAAAATCATAGAGGTAGTATGTTTTATCAATTTTATTAATAATTTTTACCGAATCTTTAGTAATAATTCCTCGTATTCCTTGAATGCCTAATGCACCAGATAAATTAAACCAAATAACGCTATCGTTTTTAATACGCATTAAAGCCGTGGCTTTGGTGGTTTTATTTGCTTCTTTAAATTCGATTTTCGATTTAATGGTTAAATAATCAAAATTTAAGGATTCAATAGTTAGATCTTTAGCGGCATACGATTTACTAAAAACAGCTAGTTTTTTGCCACATGATTGTAATAGTAATAGGCTTATAAGTACAAAACTTAATGCTTTACTGAATGATTTTACCTTGCTCAATTTTTTTATCAATATTTATTGTGTTACTATCTAATTCTTTGGCTTTTAACCATTGTATTTTAGCCTTTTCTACATCGCCTAGCATGTAAAGGATGTCTCCATAATGATCATAATTTTCAGCATTAGCTGTACTATTATTAATTACTTTTTCAATAACCCTTTTGGCTTCACTATAATTACCTAATTTGAATTGTACCCATGCATAGGTATCTAAATAAGCAAGATTTTTCGAGTTTATTCGCATTAATTTGAGCGACATCTCGTTGGCTTTTTCTAAATTAGTTTCACGCAAAGATAGATAATAACTATAGTTGTTAAGTATTAACTCATTATTGGGGTTAATGCTTAATGCCTTATCATAATAAGCGTCTGATTTAGTATGCTCCTTTGTTTGATGATAACTATCGCCAAGGTAACCATAAAACAACCCAAGCATTTGATTATTATTGACGGCTCTTTTTGCTCCTTCTTTAAAATAATAAATAGCTTCATCCCACTGGCTAGTACTCGAATACGCAACCCCACTTACTAAATAAAGCCATAGTTGATTCGGGAAAACAGCTAACGCTTGTTCGCTATGTTTAATTACGCTATCAAATTTGTTTTGTTGCAGCTCCAAGTTCAGTAGGTTTTGCCACACAGTAAAGTTAGACTCATCGAATTTTACATAATTTGCATAGCCTTCAATGGCTTTTGCTTGATAAGCTTTTATTTCTTGTTTTGCTACCAGTTGCTTTTCTAAAAAAGTAGAATATACATCGCCTTGAAGCAGGAACCCATTAAAATCAGTTGGGTGTACTTCAATAATTTTATCACATAAGGATGGCAATATTGCTTCTAGTCTAGTGTCGGGCAGAAATGCCATATATTTCATAATGGAATTAATTTTTCCACTAGCGGCAATGTTAGGGTTAGCAAATGCACTATTTAATTCTTCTTCAAATTTATCTAACTCTTTAGATTTTCTATATAAATCAGCCAATTTTAGTCTTACACTTGGCACTTCTGCTGAATGTGCAAGTAAGTTTTCAATCAAAACAATGGCTTCTTTTTCATTTCCGTTAGCGGATAAAATATCGGCCAACATAATCACATATTTTGGATTGCTCGGAAACGTATTAATTAGTTTTTTTCCTTCTTCAATCGCCTTATCTACTTGATTTTGCTTGAGGTAAATTTTTTGCTTTTGAACACAAGATTGTTCGTTTATACCAAAATGGTCTTCGGCTCTTTGGTATGTATAAAGGGCGTTTTCATACTCTTGTAAGTAATGGTATATCGCACCAAGTTGAAAAAATATATGTTCTTCGCCCGGCATTTTATGTATGAGTTGCTCATAATATTTGGCCGCCTCTTTTAAATTATTGGCATTGGTATAAATATCTGCTGCTAATAAATAGTAATAAGAATTTTCGCTGTTAAGTTCTAGTGCTTTTAAGATAGAAAGTTTGGCAGCAGGCAACTGATTAGTTGTATTATATATTTGAGCAAGCTTAAAATAAGCCACATCGTTACGGGGCACTGATTTAATGCTCAATCTAAAATTGGTAACAGCTTTGGCATAATCTTCTAATATAAATTGCTTTTCGCCTTCGATAAAATAATACTCCGCTTCTTGCTGAATGTACAGGCTACTTTTTGGTGTTTTTTCTTTGTTTTTTTTACGCTGTGCGTTAGCAATAAACGTTATGCCAAGCATAAGAATAAAAAATACTTTAAAGACTAATTTTAATCGCATATAAACTCAAAGGTAATTAATAACAATCCATTCATCTATCGACTTAATCTATTGGTTTAAAAATTCTTTTACGCTCAATAAAATAAATAACTATGGTAAATACAATGGGGATTAACATATTAAAAATCGAATCAATCCAACTATTTTCAAAATTTATTTTAAAGGAAAGGTAAATAGTAGCTAAAAAAATGGCAGTATAAACAAAAAGAGGTTTAAAATTATAGGGGACAGGGTATTGCTTTTTTCCTATTAAGTAACTTACTAACGACATAATAAAGTACGAAGCTACAATGGAAAGAGCACTTACTATATACCCGTATGTGCCTAAAAATAAATAATTTCCTCCAAAGGTGATGATTGCACCAATAAAAGTAAATAAGATACCATAACTTGTTTTATCGGTTAGTTTAAACCAAATGGAGATGTTAATGTAAACACCAAATAAAAGCTTGCCAAACATAATAATGGGCACAAGGTAAAGGGCCACTCTGTATTCGGGGTTTCTTAATAATAAAGAGGCAATTAATTCGATATTGGTGCAAATGGATAACATAATGAGCAATGCCAACAAAAAATAATAATGCATAGTTTTGGCAAATAGAGCGGGTGCTTGTTTGTCTTTTGCCTGTGAAAAAAAGAAAGGTTCGACAGCATACCTAAATGCCTGGATGGCTAGCATCATAATAGCTCCTAATTTAAACGTTTGGCTATAAACACCTTGAGCAAACAACCCCCCTTGGCTCCAATTGGCAACGGCACTTTTGTCTAGTTCATTAATTACCCAGCCTGCTAGGCCTGTAATTAATAGAGGGATGGCATATTTAAGCATCGGTTTAAGTGTGGGCCAATGTAATGACAATCTTATTTGTAAAAACTCCTTAGCTAATAGTATGAATAAGATGGAATTGCTTAGCAAATTGGCTAAAAAAATGTACTCAATACCAAAATTTGGGTTATAAATTTGATCTATAAAAGGTTTTAGTGCAACAAAGTATTCTTGGTTATGAATTGCTGGGAACACTTTTAGAAATAATAATTGTAGTATAATATTTAAAAAAATGGCGACTAGTTTGGCTACAGCAAACTTTATAGGTCGGTTGGTTATTCTTAGCTTAGCAAAAGGAATGGCTGTTACTCCATCAATAAAAATAATGCCTGCAATCCAATAGAGCATTTTTGTATTTAATGCCCAATCAAAATTAATGATTGAAAAGTGAGCAATATTACTCGCATTTAAGTACACCACAATTGACATTAGTGCGCTTACTAAAAGCACCGCAGTAGAGGCTACATTATAAGTTCGGGGGCTATTATCTTTGGTGGCAAACCTAAAAAAAGTGGTTTCCATTCCAAATGTAATAACAATAAGGGCAAGTGCTATATAGCCAAATAAATAGGAGGTTGCACCTAGTTCATCTTTAAAAAAAATGGCCGTGTGAAGACTTACTAAAAAGTAATTAATTATTCTGCCAAGAATACTACTTACTCCATAAATGGCCGTTTGTCCAACTAATTTTTTCAAGCTTCCCATTAAAGCAAGTAAAAATTAAAGAGGCGTTGAAAGGAGTAATATCTAATGAACATAAAAGGCAATGTTGTTAAAAATAAATCTACTAGTTTCCGTTAAAGATTGGAGGTCTTTTTTCTAAAAATGCTGTTGTTCCTTCTTTCTTATCATTTGTTTTGCAACAATGGGCAAACCCATTGGTTTCAACCAAATATCCATTTTCTTCACTTAGTGCAGCATTGGTAGCAGAAATAACTGTTGCAATAGCCAATGGAGCTTTTGTAATTATCTTTTGCATCATTTTTTCAGCTTTTTCTTTTAGTGCTTGGCCATCCACTGTAATGTGGTTTACCAATCCTATTCGATGTGCTTCTTCAGCAGTTATTAAATTCCCTGTCAGCATTAATTCCAAGGCTCTTCCTTTGCCAACTAATTGCGTTAATCGTTGCGTGCCCCCATAGCCAGGTATTAAGCCTAAACTAACTTCGGGCTGACCAAATTTAGCAGTAGATGTGGCTATTCTGATATGGCATGCCATAGCAAGCTCACAACCTCCTCCTAATGCAAATCCATTTACAGCTGCAATTACTGGCTTTTCACAATTCTCAATGGAATCAAAAACTTTTTGCCCTGCTTCTGCAAAACTTCTACCAGTTACTTCCGTTAATAGGGCAATTTCAGTAATATCAGCACCAGCTACAAATGCTTTCTCTCCCGCCCCAGTTATAATGATGCCTGCTACGTTTTCATTATTTTTTGCTAGCTCTATTGCTTCGCCTAGCTCTGCTATGGTTTTGGTATTTAAGGCATTAAGGCTAGCGGGTCTATTAACAGTAATGGTTATTATTTTACCATTAATGGTAGTGAGTATATTTTCGAATGAGTTCATTTTAATAGTATTAAGCATAAAATATAGTGTGCAAATTTAATTAAATATGTGATTAGGGGAAGAAATTAATCAAAATGATAAATTATTCCCAATACGGGAAAAGTAACACTCATGAAATAATCTTTGGGGGCTTCTAGGGCTATTTTTTGTTTATGGCACGGAATTGACTATAAATAAATTGGTTTTGGTTAGTTATATATGTCAGCCACCTGGTTGGCATATATGTTACGCCTAGGGGTGGTTTCCTAGGCGTATTTTATTTGCTTATTAAAATAAGATATGAGTTACAAAAAAAGAAAATTACTGTTGTCCAAAAAAACCTGCCTTTTAAGTCAAATACAGATGTTTTTGACTTGTTTCAAGAAAG
>CAZGDC010000029.1:0-19932 GCA_964524405.1 uncultured Roseivirgaceae bacterium | reverse complement strand
CTAATACTCCGATGGCTCTGCCTCGGGGTAGTTTATTTTTTACAAAAATAGAACAAAAAATAGAGTTTTGTTATGTGTTTAAAGTCACACATCTTATCTAGTATAATCCATTATTTTTGTATTTTTAAATTTTATAAAAATCGTATAGCACTAATTATTTACTATGAAAAAGATATTAACAACCAGCTTAGCATTCGTACTCGTTTTGGGAATGGTTTCTTGTGGTAATTCACAAACTCAATCGAAAACAGAGGTTTCAGTAACCTCAAAACAATCGGAAACAATTGCTAAAGATATAGATACTGATCAGTTTCAAGAACTTATGGATTCTCGAAAAAATAGTATTGTATTAGATGTAAGAACGCCTCAAGAAGTAGCTTCAGGAGTCATTGGAGGCAGTGTTGCAATAGATTACAATGGAAGAAATTTTACAGAAGAAATATCAAAACTTGATAAAAATGCACCTATTTTACTATATTGTGCTTCTGGTAATAGAAGCGGACGTGCAATGAGTAAAATGGGAAAAATGGGATTTACAGAACTGTATAGTCTTTCAGGTGGTATTGGTGCTTGGTCTAGGGCAGGGAAATCAATAAAATAAAAAAGAGATACAAGATATTTAGACAAAAGACAGACGATAACATAAAGGTATCGTGTGTCTTTTGTCTAGTGGTTTTTAATCTAAATAAAGGTATGATAAACTATTTTAAAAGTCTTGATTTTAGTCCTCAAAGTTGGGGTTTTTCAAGGTTGTTACGATTAGGTCTCGGGCTATTCTTTTTTATACCAGCCATACAAGAATTGGATTATTTTGCGATGATGTTGGGTGGCGTACTGCTGTATCAAGCCATTGCAAATACGGGTTGCGGATTTACAAAAAACAGCAGTAGTTGTGGTGTAGATTTTCCTAAGACAGACAAAAAGGTTAAGTTTTAGAGGCATAAAACATTTAACTGGAGAGCCATTTCGTAACAAAGTGGAGGAGTTTTATCCATTAAAAAAAGATTAAAAGGTGGCAAATATTGCTTCGTTTTACTGCGAATAATACTAAAAGGAGTGTATTTAACAAAAAAAAAGCATGAATATCTGGCAACTAATTATTGATTCTTACACAGGCTATGGGAATTACCTTTTGGGTGAAATAAGCAATCCAAGTTGGGGTAATTATTTTTACTATTTAATTGTGCTCTCTCTTGCCGTTTGGGGCTTGGAGCTTGTGTTTCCTTGGCGTAAAAAACAAGCTACTTTTCGTAAAGATTTTTGGTTGGATGCCTTTTACATGTTTTTTAATTTTTTCCTTTTTTCTTTAATAGCCTATAATGCAATTTCAAATGTAGGGGTAGAAATTTTCAATAACTTTATTGGCTTATTCGGCTTCGATAATAAAGTATATATACAATTAGAAGCCTTGCCTATTTGGGCACGGTTTGGCATTTTGTTTTTATTAGCTGATTTTATTCAGTGGAGTGTGCATGTAATGCTGCATAAAGTACAATGGATGTGGAAGTTTCATAAAGTACACCACTCCGTAACAGAGATGGGTTTCGCAGCCCACTTGCGCTACCATTGGATGGAAAATGTGTTTTATAAATCAGCACTATACATTCCACTTACCATGATTGGGTTTGGGCTCAATGATTTGTTTGTACTTCATGCTTTTAATATATTAATCGGTCACATCAATCATTCTAATATGAATATTACGTATGGCCCATTAAAGTATATTTTTAACAACCCTGCCATGCATATTTGGCACCATGTTAAGGAGCTGCCTGAGAGCCACCCTAATGGCATCAATTTTGGCATTACGTTAAGTGTTTGGGATTATATTTTTAAAACGGCTCATATACCACATTCGGGTAAGGATATTGAGCTTGGCTTTGATGAAATAGAGGAGTACCCACAAGGCTTTGTAGGGCAAAGTTTGGATCCTTTTAAGAAATAATCCAAATAAAAACTTAGTTAGCCCAATTTTGAGTGCGACTATTTACAGAAAATTTCAGGGTGGATAATGCGGGCTAAATGATTTTGCCTTGATATTGAGAAAAATAGCTCCATCTAATTATTGCGACATCTCAAAATTAATAGGGTATAATTTTGGGTTCAACAAATAAGGCTGACGAAATTCGTCAGCCTTATTATACTATTCTCAAAAACTTGAATTTAATTGGTATTACATCATGCCAGGCATTCCGCCACCGCCCATTGGAGGCATGCCTGCGGCACTTTCATCCGCAGGTTCATCTGCAATTACAACCTCTGTTGTAAGTAGCAATGATGCGATAGAAGCGGCATTTTCAAGTGCTAGTCTAGTTACCTTTGTTGGGTCAATAACACCTGCTTTAATAAGGTTTTCGTATTTGTTATCTTTAGCATTAAAACCGAAATCACCTTTTCCTTCTTTTACTTTTTGTACAATTACCGAACCTTCTAAGCCAGCATTTTCTACAATGGTTCTTAAAGGAGCTTCAATTGCCTGACGGATAATGTTAACGCCTGTTTCTTCATCTTCATTTTCAGTTTTTACTTTATCTAAAGCATCAATAGCTCTAATTAAAGCAACACCGCCACCAGCAACAACACCTTCTTGTACGGCTGCTCTTGTAGCGTGTAAGGCATCATCCACACGGTCTTTCTTCTCTTTCATTTCCACTTCTGTAGCTGCACCAATGTAAAGGATGGCCACACCACCAGAAAGCTTAGCTAAGCGCTCTTGTAGCTTTTCTTTATCATAATCAGACGTAGTGTTTTCTACTTGTTGCTTAATTTGGTTAACTCTTGCAGTAATATCTTCTTTTTTACCAGCACCATTAATGATGGTGGTATTGTCTTTGTCGATAATTACTTTTTCGGCTGTTCCTAAATAGTCAAGCGTAGCATTTTCAAGCTTATAACCTCTTTCTTCAGAAATAACAGTACCACCTGTTAAAATGGCAATATCTTCCAACATTGCTTTTCTTCGGTCTCCAAAGCCAGGAGCTTTAACCGCTGAAATTTTTAATGTGCCTCTAATTTTATTAACTACTAAGGTAGCTAATGCTTCACCATCTACATCTTCTGAGATAATAACCAAAGGCTTTCCTGTTTGAGAAACCGCTTCTAATACAGGAAGCAATTCTTTCATAGAAGAAATCTTTTTGTCATAGATAAGAATGTATGGAGTTTCCATTTCTGCCTCCATTTTGTCAGTATTGGTAACAAAATAAGGAGATAGGTATCCTCTATCAAACTGCATACCTTCAACCGTTTTAACTTCAGTTTCAGTTCCTCTAGCTTCTTCAACCGTAATAACACCATCTTTACCAACTTTGTCCATGGCATCAGCAATCATTTGGCCAATGGCTTGATCGTTATTAGCAGAAATAGAACCTACTTGAGCAATTTCATTGCTATTAGCAATAGATTTAGATTGTTTTCCTAAATCTGCAATAACAGCTTCAACAGCTTTATCCACACCTCTTTTTAAATCCATTGGGTTGGCGCCAGCTGCTACGTTTTTAATACCAAAGCTATAAATAGCTTGTGCTAAAACCGTGGCAGTAGTAGTTCCATCACCTGCGTCATCGGCCGTTTTAGAAGCTACTTCTTTTACTAGTTGAGCTCCCATGTTTTCAACAGGGTCAGCCAAATCAATTTCTTTGGCTACTGATACACCATCTTTAGTGATGGAAGGTGCTCCAAATTTTTTATCAATAATTACGTTTCTACCTTTAGGTCCTAGAGTTACTTTAACGGCATTGGCTAATGCATCAACACCTGCTTTTAATTGACTTCTAGCTTCGCTTTCGAATACTATATTTTTTGCCATAATATTTTAATTTTTTAGTGTAGCCTGCTTGTAGCAGGCAGGGTTATTAAACAATTGCTAAAATGTCCGATTCTCTCATCATTAAATAATCAGTGCCTTCAACGTTAAGTTCAGTTCCTGAGTATTTTCCGTAAAGTACAGTATCGCCAATTTTTACGGTTAAGGGTTCATCTACTTTTCCTGTGCCAATGGCAGCAATAGTTCCTCTTTGTGGTTTTTCTTTAGCAGTATCAGGAATAATGATTCCAGAGGCTGTTTTTTCTTCAGCAGCTTCAGGCAATACAAGTACTCTGTCAGCTAATGGTGTTATTTTTACTTTAGACATTTTATAAAAATTTTGATTAAATTCAATTTTATTAGCCGTTGCCGAAATCTCAACTCAAGCGTTTTGCTTGCTTATTATCATTTAATGTGCCAAATAATAATTATGACAATGTTGCAGGATTTATAGTAAACAAGAGTAGAATTTTGGCATAAAAAAAGGAGCAAATTGCCCCTATAATAATAGTATATATAACAAAAAATTATTCTTCCGAAGCAGGTTCTTCTAGCAAAGGAGCTTGGTCTTCTGTATTTTGAGTATCAAGCGTAGGAGGCAATATTTGTTGTTCTCCAGCTCTTTCTAAATTAGGGCTAATGGCTTCATTATCAGATTGTGAGTTCATAAGTGTTTTAGAGCCTAAACTTAAAACTACAATTGCTATGGCAAATCCCCAAGTTAGTTTTTCGAGTAAATCATTGGTTTTTTTTACGCCAATAATATTGCTTGCGCCAGACCCACCAAACTGGCTAGATAAGCCACCTCCTTTGGGGTTTTGTGCTAACACAACTAAAATGAGTAAAACAGCAGCAATTAGGATAAGTATTAAAACAAATAAAAGCATTATTTTTTCTTTAGTTTTTTAATTTCAGCTGCAAATAACGCCTTTTTTTGTGGAAATTTCCAAATTAATTTTTTATAAATATCAATTGCCTTCTCAATCTTGCCTTGTTTAACATAAATCTTGGCCAATGATTCACTAATTAAATCATCTCTCATTTTTCCGCTTTCTTTTGCCATATCCTGCTCTTTATTAACAGGAGTAGCATTTTTAGTGATACGAGGCTCTTCTTTTATAAATTTATCAATAATATTACTTTGCCCCTTAGGCTTTGTTGTTTTTTTATTAGTTGTAGCGGCTCTCTTAATTTTTTTTATGGGTTCTTCCTTTTTTGCAGTTTGAGAAACGGATTTGCTTTCGAGCCAAATAGCAGCTTCTTTTTTTATTTTTTGTAGTTTTTCCAAATTCCGAAGTACGTCTGCCACTAATTGATCTGAATTGGTGGCAGGAGGTTCAATACTAGATTGAATTTCTATTTTCGAATCCTCTACTTTGTTGGATGAAATTGAAACGAGTGATTTTTTCGATTTTTGCTCTCCAGGGAGGAGATTATTTTCTATTAAATTTTTCAAAATGCTTCTATCGGTAGCATGAAATGCTGCATTTTGTAAACTTGGCTTGAATTCTATAGAGTTAGCTTGTTTCGAAGAATTTGCTAAAAGTAGATGGAGAACTTGGCTAAATGGGTATTCATTTGCAAGTTTTTTTAACGACCCAATTTCGGATGGGGTAGATACATATTCGCTAACAATTTCTTTAAAGCGTGCTTTTTTCACAATGTGTTAAAATTAATATATTTTAAGAGTAACCTCTCAAAGTTAAAGCTATAAAAAAATTACCAATTAGCCACAGTTGCATTAAAAATATCTAAAATTATTTGGTCGTATATTTCATTAATTAATTGATCTTCAACAGCTGTTAGTCCAGCATCATTGTCAAAATCGGAAAAAAACGAGAAACTTTTCTTGGTAAAATTTTGTTCTTCATCTTCTAAATTAATGTAATCTACATTTATGGTAATGGTAAGGCGGGTAAGGTTGGCTTGATCGGTAATTTGATCGTTTGCAGCTGCTGCAGGAGCTACAGGAGTAAGCCGATAACTTGTTACTGTGCCTTCAATTTGAAGTTCTCCACCATCCGAAACTTGGGAAAGACTCGTGTTTTGCTGGTAATAATCTCGCAAACTATTTGTAAATGTTATCGATAAATTTGCAGGGCCATTATTAGCATCGTTATAAAATGTTTGAATGGATAGGGTTTCTGCAGATATGGTGGTGCCTGTTAAACTATAAACACCGCAAGAAGTTCCGAATATAATGGGTAAAAATAATAATGCTCCGATAAGTACTGTTTTTGGTTTAGACATGATAATGTTTAATTTTTCGATATAAAGTTCGTTCTGAAATACCCAAATCTTGTGCCGCATATTTTCTTTTATTATTATTTTTTCGCAATGCTTTTATTATTAGTTCCTTCTCTTTTTTTTCTATGGATAAAGAATCATCTTCTTCGAGCTCATGCGAGATGTCTTGAACCTTTTCAGCCTGTTCGTAATGGGTGCTGACAGGAGGTGTGCTAGCCACATCAATTACATAAGGTGTGGTAGTAGGTTTCACCACCTTGGGAGGCTCTTTTATTTGATGTGCCGTGTCGGTTGTTAGTAACTGCTTGTGCTCACTTACCAAATTTTGGTGAATTTCTCCATCATTTTCAATAATGTCACTTACCAATTTTTTAAGTTCGGTAACATCATTTTTTAGGTCGAATAATACTTTGTACAAAAGATCTCTTTCTGAAATGCGTTCATTTTCTGTATTGCCTTTATATAAAACGGGGTGACTTGCTTTTGTTGAAGGGATATACTTGCGCATTATATCTGGCTGAATTAGCTTTTCAAACTCCAGTACAGACATTTGCTCTACTATGTTTTTTAATTGCCTTATATTGCCTGGAAAGTGATAACTGTGAAGTACTTCTATGGCTTCTGGGGTTAATTTTAATGATTTCGATTTGTACTTTTCACTAAAATCTCCTGCAAATTTTCTAAAAATTAATTCTAAATCTGTGCCTCGGTCGCGTAAAGGTGGCACAAAGATGGGTACGGTACTTAATCGGTAGTAAAGATCTTCCCTAAATTTACCTTTTTGTACGGCTTCTTCGAGCGAAACATTACTGGCAGCAACTACACGTACATCAGTTTTTAATACGTTAGAGGATCCCACTTTAATAAATTCTCCTACTTCCAATACCCTTAGTAACCTTGCTTGTGTATTTAAGGGTAGTTCGGCAATTTCATCTAAAAAAATGGTGCCTTTATTGGTAACTTCAAAATACCCTTTGCGAGCATCTATAGCTCCAGTAAAAGAGCCTTTCTCATGTCCAAATAATTCTGAATCAATAGTGCCTTCGGGTATTGCTCCACAGTTTACGGCTATAAATCTGCCATGTTTTCGGGCACTTAATTGATGAACTATTTTTGAAAAAGATTCTTTGCCACTACCACTTTCTCCACTTATAAGTACCGTCATATCGGTAGGGGCCACTTGCATAGCCACTTCGAGTGCGTGGTTTAGCAAAGAAGAGTTTCCTATAATGCCAAACCGCTGCTTAATTCTTAATAATTCTGATTCGTTCATTTATAAAGCAATTTCTTGTTCTACAATTTCTCCAAGGAGTGTTCCTGAAGTGCATGATGTAATTAATACATGTGCATACGCTCCAATTTTGCCTGCTGTTGCTGGAAAAATCACTACTTTATTTGTATTGGTTCTTCCACTAAAATCATTTTTCGATTTTTTAGAGTATCTCTCAATTAATACTTCTTCAACCTTGCCTACGTTTAATTGGTTTCTGAATAAAGAGTGCTCGCGTTGTTTTGCAATTATTTCGCTAAGCCTGCTACTTTTTTCTTTAGCGGGTACATCATCGGTAAGTTTCTTGGCAGCATAGGTGCCTGGCCGCTCAGAGTAATGAAACATATAGGCAAAATCAAATTTAACATAGTCCATTAAATCCAATGTGTCTTTTTGATCTGCGGCTGTTTCTGAGCAAAATCCTGTCATCATATCTGATGAAATTCCACATTCATCTCCTATAATTGATCGTATGGCATCAATGCGTTCTATATACCACTCTCTAGTATAAGTTCTGTTCATTAATTCCAAAATACGAGTACTTCCACTTTGTGCAGGTAAATGAATATTATTACAAATATTCTTGTATTTCTTTATAATGTGTAAAACCTCATTGGTTAGGTCTTTGGGGTGCGAGGTCGAAAATCGTACCCTTAATAAAGGATTAATTTGAGCCACCAATTCTAATAGAGATGAAAAGGTAACTACATTCGGTTCATTAGCCCTCTCTATTTGGGCTTTACCTTTTAGCTCTTGGTTGGGCGACCATTTATAAGAATCCACATTTTGCCCAAGTAGTGTAACTTCTCTATACCCTTTTTTAAATAAATCGTTCGATTCATCTACAATAGATTGTGGGTTTCTGCTTCGTTCACGGCCTCTGGTAAACGGAACTACACAAAACGTACACATATTATCGCAGCCTCTGGTTATTGATACAAAGGCTGTTACTCCATTTGAATTTAATCGAACAGGGCTTATATCGGCATACGTTTCTTCTCTAGAGAGTATGGTGTTAGCTGCTTTTTGTCCTCCATCTACTTGATCTACTAAATTAGGTAAATCACGATAAGCATCCGGTCCTGCAATTAAATCAACTACTTTTTCTTCTTCTAAAAGTTGACTTTTTAGCCGCTCGGCCATGCACCCTAATACGCCCACCACTGTGCCAGGTTTTTTTCTCTTAATACTGTTAAATTGGCTTAACCTATGCCTTACGGTTATCTCAGCCTTTTCTCTTATGGAGCAAGTGTTGAGCAAAATAACATCGGCATTATCAATATTAGAAGTAGAATCATACCCATTTTTTGCCATAATAGCCGACACTACTTCACTATCAGCAAAATTCATTTGGCAGCCATAGCTTTCAATATAAACCTTACGTGTATTGCCTGTTGCCGTGTTTGCTGAAATATGAATATCAGAAAGCTCTTTATCGGGTTCCTCTTTTGTGAGGATACCTATATCTTTAATTATATCGGTCATTATTATTTAATTCGTCTGCAAATTTAGTGATACCATTTTTAAAATGACATAATGGCAGAAAATTAGTTTATTGATTTTTTGAATTACATCTTTGTGCTTTTTAATAAAGGCAATCTACAAGAATAAAATATGGCACTCATAAAGTCGGTTCAAGGTAAAACACCTGTATTTGGTAAAAATTGTTACTTAGCCGAAAATGCAACGGTAGTTGGAGAGGTAAAAATGGGCGATAATTGCAGCGTTTGGTTTAATACCGTAATACGAGGAGATGTGAACTCAATTAAAATTGGGGATAATACGAATATTCAGGATGGCGCAATTATTCATTGTACTTACCAAACAGCTAAAACGGTTATCGGTAATAATGTTTCTATCGCACATAATGCAATTGTGCATGGTTGCACGATACACGATAACGTACTTATAGGTATGGGGGCTATTATTATGGATGATGCCGTGGTGCACTCAGGCTCTATAATAGCAGCTGGCGCAGTGGTGCTCGAAAAAACAATTATTGAAGCAAATAGTATTTATGCAGGCACTCCAGCTAAAAAGATAAAAGAAGTAGGCGAGAACAGGAAAGGTATTTTTGCGAGAACTGCTAAAAATTACATTATGTATAGTAAGTGGTTTAAAAAAGAGTAAATATTTTTAATATTAGATGGAATATTTTTTAGTTTCGAAATAAAATCCGTAATTTTCTAACAACAAATTGAACTGCTATGGCAACTATAAACGAAGGGTTTAATCCTAACATAATTAAGGAGTACAAATCAAAAATGAATGCACAAGGCTTTATGGTCTCTGAGTCGGAGGATAATGGAGAAGAGTATGTGAATTTTACATTTATTGGTAACTACAAAGGTAAAGAAGTGATTTACGATGCGGTAATTTATACGCTTCGATTAAACCATCATAGCGAATTATACGAACTTGCCGAGGAGCGCACCATTCAAAAATATCCCGAATTTAATGCGATGATCTACTCAATGGATGAAAATGGCGACTTGAGCAACCTTACAGAAAAGGAGGAAGAGATAGGGCTACATATGACTGAACTTATTTTAGAATTAGAAGATGAAGGGGAAGTAAAAGTAAAAGAACATGTTGAAATAGATACGAGTTTAGATTTCGGAGTTGGGCTTGATATTGGTTTACATGTAGAAGAAGTTACCGACAAAGTAATCTCCAATTTTATTGATGCATTTAATACTAACACGTTGCAATTAGACGAAACACTCTTCACTTTCGAATCCGAAGGATTTGACGAGTTATAGGCTTTGCCATATAAAATATCCGATTTCTCTTTTTGATTAAACTACAAAACTGTTTATTTGTCAAAATTTTGAATCATATTAATCAAAGATGAAAATAACAATAATAGTATTACTTGGGAGTTTAATTGCTTTTACTTCGTGCGAAAAGAAAGAAAAAAGTACTGATGAGGCGGCAACTTCGACAGTAGTTAAAACAAATTTAGCGTTAGCGTATGTAAATTCAGATTCGTTGGCTACCAATTATTTATATTTTGCGGATGTAAATACGCAATTAGAAGAAAAAAGGCTAAAGTTTGAAAAGGAGTTTGCTAACCGGGCTACTGGTTTGCAACGACAAATTGAAGATTTTCAAAAAACGGCTAATAATATGACCCTTGCACAAGGGCGTGCTGTAGAAGAAGACCTAACAAGAAAACAACAAAATTTACAGCAATATCAGCAATCGTTAACGCAAGAATTACTGAAAGAAGAAGCTAAATTAAATAAGGAGCTCTATGAAAAAGTAGCCAACTTTCTTGAAAATTATGGTAAAGAACATGGGCTTGATTTTATTTTTAAGCATTCAAAAGGAGGCGAAATTTGGTATGGAGATAGCTCAATGGACATTACAAGCGATGTTATTAAAAAATTAAATACCGCTTATACTGCTGGTAATGTTGAAGAAAACGCGGAGTCGGACTCTATGGTAACCGAATAAATAATTACACTATCAAATTTAAGCCTCATTATCGGGGGCTTTTTTTGTTTCTATAATATTATAATAATTGATTTGTTGTATTATAGCCATCACAAAACAATAATTTATAAATGTTTAAGCTAATTTACAAAGCTTTAAATGTAAAACCAGAGGAACAACAAGCTGTTTTATTGCTGTTGGGGTTTGGTTTTTTTATGGGTGTGTTCTTGGCAACGTTTCAGCTATCGGCCGAAACGTTGTTGGTAACCGAACTAGGTGAGAAATACATTAGCTGGGGCATTTTTTCTGCAGGTATTCTAGGTGTAATTTCAACAACCTTATTTGTATATCTTCAAAATAAATTAAGATACGCTGTTCTTTCTTTTATTAACCTTACGTTTTTATTTTTAACAACCATTGGTTTATATATTGCCTTTAAAGTTGTGCCCGATAAATATATGGCTGAGCTTGCATTTATTCATTTTGCCTTAATGGGGTCTTCTTTCGCTGTTTTCTTATTAAATTTTTGGGGCATTTTTGGCAGAATATTTGATTTAAGGCAATCTAAAAGAATTATAGGCGGTATTGATACGGGGCAACTTTTTGCAGCCATTATTACCTTCTTTATCATTGGTTCTGGGGTGTTAATTTTACCAAATACATTCGACTTTTTGCTGATTGGGGCTTTAAGTATTTTTGGCTCGCTAATTTTTCTAACAATCATTCTAAATAAGTATGATCTTGAATCTGTTTTAACAAGTGCTGAAAGTAAAAAAACGATTCCGATTAAAGAAATGTTTAAAGATCGATACGTTATTTTTCTGGCTTTTTTTATTACGTTTTCGGTATTCGTTTTTTTAATTATTGAGAACAGTTACTTGTCTGCTCTCACCATTCAGTACCCAAACACCGATGAAGGTAAGATGCAATTAATACAGTTTATTGCTTGGTTTAATGGTGCAATTCTTATCCTTAGTTTTATATTTCAAACATTTTTTAATGATAAAATAATTGCTGATTATGGATTAAAAGTGTCTTTAATGATATTGCCAATAATATTAGGAGTTATTACTTTGATAATGATAGGAACTTCGTTTCTAGTTGATTTTAAGGTTGGTGGCGATGGATTCTATATTTTCTTTATATTTATTGCTATTAGCAAGTTATTTGTTTCTTTTTTAAGAGAAGCTCTAGAAAATCCAACATTCAAAATTTATTTTATGACACTGAAATCAAGTATTCGATTTGATATTCAGACTAAAATCGAAGGGGTTGTAAGTGAACTTGCCAAAGCACTAACTGCTGCTGTAATTTTAGCCCTTGGTTTATTAACCTTTTTTGAGCCCATTTATTTTTCATATTTAATTGTACTGGTAGCTATAGGTTGGATAGCAATGGCCGCCAAACTTTATGCAGAGTATCGTAATCGCCTTAGAAAGAACTTAGAAGACTCTAAGAAAACAAGTACGCAAGAAAGCAATGTTCTTTACGATTCTGTGATAAGTACCATTCAAAAAAATTTATTAAATCATCAACCTTCATTAGCGGTATTCTCTTTTAATCTAGTAGAAAAAATCAACCCTAATTATGTAAATAAATCACTAAACACTTTAATGAGGCATTCAACGCTAAAAGTTAGAGAGTTTGCTCAAGAAAAAATGAATGCTTTTAAAGGGCTTTCTGTATCAGATAAATACATTGTGGCTGCCAATGAAAAAGAGGATGAAGAAGGGCGTAGTAAGCTATCTTCCTCCGATTTGTTAAACTTGTTATCTAGTGGTGATGTGTCAGTTAAAAGAATTGCAGGTTTGTGTAAATCAGAAAATGAACAAGATAGGCAATATGGAGCAGAACTAATAGGCAATATGGAATCGAATAGAGCTGTTTTTTATTTGGTGGAGTTGCTAGCAGATTTTAATACCAAGGTTAGGGTTGCTGCTATTAAGTCAGCAGAAAAAAAATACACGTACGAAATTCTAATTGCTCTTATTAGTAATTTATCATCTTCTAGGTTTTCTAATTTTGCAAAAAGTGCGTTGGTTCGAGTTGGAAAAGATGCACTAAAGCCATTAGATAATAGTTTTCATAAATTTGGACAAGATGCCAAATTGATGGTTAAGATTGTAAAAATAATGGGACGTGTTGGGGGTAAAGATGCGATTCAATTGCTTTGGTCAAAGATAGATTATCCAGATAAAATCATTTCTTCTCAAGTTATTACTTCTTTAAGCGAGGCTGGTTTTAAAGCAGACATTGGCCAAATGACAAGGATAAAATATGCCATAGAAAGCGATATTGGTGACATCTCTTGGAACTTAGCGGCCTCTTTAGAACTGCCGAAAGGTAAAGACATATCGTTTTTAACCGAATCTTTATTTGAAGAGAATAGGAATGATATTAAACATATTTACACATTACTCTCCATGCTATACGATCCCGCTTCTATCCATTTAGTTAAGCAAAATTTAGAAAGCGGCACTAATGAGAGAATTACTTTAGCCATCGAAATGCTAGATGTTTTACTTTCGGAAGGCTTAAAAAATAAAATAATTCCAGTTTTAGATGAGATATCAGTTGCTGAGAAAGCTAAAAAGCTAGAGCCATATTACCCACGAGTAGATCTGAACTCTATGCAAGTACTTAAATTTTTACTAAATAGAGATTTTACCCAAAGTAATAGATGGACTAAGTGTTGCGTTTTGTACCACATGGGAGCTCAAAAGAAAAGGGTTTATGCCAACGATATCATTGCTAATTTGTTTAACCCTGACGAAATGATTAAACAGATGGCAGCTTGGGCGTTATATCAAATAAACAAAGACCTATACGTTGAACATATTGCTCGACTGAGCTATGAATTTCAACAAGTATGTGATGCAAGAGTTAAAGAAAATGAAAAACTAGGTAGAGGCTCCTTAGTTTTTGAGAAGGCACTTTTTCTAAAAACGATGTACATTTTTAATAAGGTTTCTAGTTTAGATCTTAGCTACATGGCCGATTCTATGCAAGTAAGGCATATAGATATTGGTGATACACTAAGTTTGGGGGGAGAATTATCCAATTCATTTATCATAGTAGTTACAGGTAATATAAGTTATTACCAAGAAGGCGAAGTAAAAACGAATTTAAAAGAAGGAGACTTTATTGGAGAATTAATTTTAGATAAAAAAGAACTGGAATCAGCGACAATTGTAGCCAATAAAAGTGCAAAATTGTATATTATAGATAAAGATTTATGGCACGATATATTGGCAGAAAACATCACATTTGCACAATCTGTCCTTAATAATTTAACAGCATAGCTTCTTAAAAAATGCCCAATGTTATTATTTTAATGCTATTTTATTTAGTTTAGCACCTATATGCCCAATTGTATCAAATTAAACCTGTGTGTTAAACTATAGTTTACGTAAATCGGAAGCGGAGGAAGAGTTATTTGAGTCTGAATTAACAGCGTCTAATAATTTAAAAAATCCGTTCCCTGGGCTTCGTCCGTTCGGAATAGATGAATGCCATTTATTCTTTGGCAGAGAAGATCAGGTGGATGAAATCCTCCTCAAACTATCCCAAAACAGGTTTATCTCATTACTAGGCTATTCAGGAAGTGGAAAATCTTCATTAATGCATTGTGGGATTATTCCCATACTCTATGGCGGTTTCATGACCAATGAAGGCCCTAATTGGAGTGTAGTGGTTGCAAGACCAGGAGGAGGCCCAATTGAAAATTTAGCTGAAGCACTACTGCGAAAAACGGCAATTGCCGCAACAAGCGAAGAAGACCATGCGATTAAACATAGAGTTACCACCGCATTATTAAAAACAGGCTCTAAAGGATTAGTTGATATTGCCAAACACTATAAAACAATTACGGGTGAAAACTTATTAATTCTGATTGATCAATTTGAGGAATTATACAGGTATGCAGAGCAAAGTGCTAATAATAAAAATGAAGCCGCTCAGTTTATTAATTTATTAATCGATGCCATAGAACAAGAGGAAGTGCCTATTTATGTGGCAACTACCATGCGTTCTGATTTTATTGGAGAGAGTGCCCACTACCCTCGATTGATAAACTATATAAATAAGAGTAGTTATGTAATACCCTTGATGTCACGCCATCAAAAAAGAATTGCCATTGAAGGCCCAATTGCAGTTGGTGGGGGTAGAATAGCTGATAGGCTAGTCAATAGATTATTGCAAGAAGTTGGCGACAATCAAGATCAATTACCCATTATGCAACACGCACTTATGCGTACATGGGAGTATTGGATTGAACATAGAGAAACAGGTGAAGAAATAGATATACGGCATTATAATGCTATTGGTAAAATATCGGATGCGTTATCTTTGCATGCAGACGAAGCTTACGATGAATTAACCGATAAAGGAAAACGAATAGCGGAAGTACTTTTTAAAGCGTTAACAGAAACAGGTGAAGATAACTTTGGAATAAGAAGACGAGGATCGGTTAAAGAAATTGCTTCTATTGCTTCAGTATCGCATTTGGAGGTAATTGAAATTGTAGAGCATTTTAGACTATCTGGCCGATCGCTATTAATGCCTGCATTACCCATCAAACTAACCTCTGATTCAGTACTTGAAATATCGCACGAGAGTTTAATGCGTATTTGGACGAGGTTACGCATTTGGGTAGAAGAAGAAACAGATTCTGCCAAAATGTATTCTCGTATTTCCGAAGCGGCAGAAATGCATCAAGTGGGCAGAAGCGGCCTTTGGCGACCACCAGATTTACAGTTGGCCTTAAACTGGCAAAAAAAACAAATGCCTACAAGGCAATGGGCAGAACGTTATAATGCTGCTTTTGAAAGGGCTAATGTATTTTTAGAAACCAGCAAGGTTTCTTATGAAGCCGAACAGAAAAGTGTAGAGATTAAGCAAAAAAGAGACCTTAAAAGAGCCAAAGCAATGGCCTTAATTTTAGGTTTTGCCGCCATTATAGCCATTTTTATGTTTGTGTTTGCCATTACCCAAAAAATTGCTGCCGAGTCAGGAGAGATGGCTGCCGAAGCAGAAAAGCTAGACGCAATTATAGCAAGAGAAGAAGCCGTGGCTTCTTCCGAAGTAGCTACAGAAGCACTAAAACAAGTGGAAATAGAATCTCAATTAAAAGAGGATGCCAATAAAGCATTAGAGGCTACTATTGCTCAATTAAATATTGCCTATAGAAATGCTATTGCAAGTGAAAATAGAGCAAATGCTGCTTCTTTAGAAGCAGAATTTGAGCGAGACATTTCTGTTGTTGCTCGAAAAAGAGCAGATTCCGCATTTGTTGTGGCAACGTCTAAAACAAGTGAAGCACTTCGATATTTAATGTTGACCACTGCGCAGTCTATGGCAACCAAATCATTACAGGAGGCCGATGATAACTTGAGAGGGTTATTAGCTCAACAAGCCTATCATTTTAATACAGATTTTGAGGGAGAAGCGCATGACAAATACATTTATGATGGACTTTATTATGCAATGTCCAAATTTGTAGGTCCCGATTATAATGCTTTTAAAGGACATACAGGGGCTGTTAAGTCGTTAGAATTTGCAAAAAACGATAAATTCTATTCTGTTTCGAGCGATGGGCGAATAGGAAAATGGAATCTTCAAAATGAGCACGCTGGCTTTGTAAACATTGGTGTAAAACATGATTATCCACTTAGAGACATTAGTATAAGTAATAATGAGAAATGGCTAGCTGTTGCCAGTGATTCTTCAGCAATTGAAATTTATAATACAACCGATTTTACAGCACCTCCCTATATTTTTAATGTTCACCAAGGCCTAGTTTATCAAGTTCAATTTATTGGTAACAGTAAATTGGTGTCTTTAGGATACGATGGAATCCTTCATATATATGATGTAAAAAATAAAAAGGATATACTGTCTAAAAAACTGGGGGTAAACTTTATAACTTTCGATGTAAATAAAGAAGGCACTTGGTTAGTTGCAGGAACAAAAGATGGACAGTTAATTCATGTTAACTTGGTTACTCAAAAACAAAAAATACTCTATCAACTGCCAAGTCGATTGCCAATTCACGATGTTAAAATAAATAATAAAATGGGGCTCATTGCTTTTGCAGGAGAAGACCCTAATGCCTATTTATGGAATGTAACAAACAATCAACTGGTTGCAACATTAAGGGGGCATACCTCACGAATTAATGCACTAGCGTTTTCTCATAATGGAAAACTTCTTGCTACTGCAGGGTTTGACACTAAGGTGCAAGTATGGGATTTGGATAAGCTAAATGATTTACCCCTCATAATGAAAGATAATTATTCGACCTATGTTTGGGACATCGCTTTTAGTGAAAATGATGATTTTTTACTTGTAGGTACCAAAAAAGGCAAAATAAAAAAATGGCCACTAGATGCAGGGCAAATGGCCAATGAATTATGTAAACATATCAAAAAAAATATGACGGTGGAAGAATGGGAAATATATGTTGGTAATAATATTGAATTTAGAAACACCTGCATTAATTTATTAATTGAAAAGAACCCTTAGATTTTTTTAATGAAAAGAGCCCTTAGATTTTTTGTTCTTGTATTAATTACGTTTTTATCGCAACAAGCGCAGGCGCAATGCACCGAAAATTTAAAAAAGGCACAGGTTAGTTTTAATGAAGGGCATCTTTATCAAATTCCAAGTTTATTAGAAAAATGCTTGCGAAAAGGGTTTTCTGAGCAAGATAAGCTTGAGGCCTACGAACTGCTTACCTTAACTTATTTGTACATCGATGACCCCATTTCTGCCGAAAGAAGTTTTTTAGACCTTTTAACATTAAATCCTGAATACAGAGTCGATTCTACCACTCAAATAGAACTCCTTCATTTGAGTAAAGAATACATAACCACACCTATTATTTCTTGGCGTGCGCGCTTTGGTGTTAATAGTACAACAGTTTCAGTAACAGATAGAAGCGGAACGCATAGCCTTAACGATAATAAAGAAGCTTATAAGATGGGCTTAGGGGTTTCAGCAATTGCTTCCTTAGATATTCATTTTAATAGAAACCTCAGCGTGAGCATTGAGTCAGATTTTAGCTACAACTCATTTAATTATCAAAATACGGTATTCAATGTAAATGAAGTCTCAAATGCAAAGGATTTAATTAATTTGAAAGAAAAATCGTATAATATTGGGTTGCCAATTACGCTTAATTATACACTTTATAGAAATAAATATTACCCATACATATATGCAGGGTATAGTCCTTCCTATAATATTTTAACAAATACAAATGCACATTACACCCAAATAGATGATGAAACGGAGATAATAACCGAGGATAAAAATTTAAACCTCTCCAGTATCAGAAACCGTATGATACATTCAGGTATCATAGGCGTTGGATTGAAAAAAAGAATAAAGCACAATTATATTTTTGTTGATTTACGTTATAAATTTGGCCTTTCAAAAAGATTAAATAAAGAAACTAAAAATAACTTTGATACGGAATCAAGCATTAATAAGTATCTGTTTGAATACCAACAAATAGATAATAACTTTAGACAAAATGAACTAACTTTTACAGTAGGTTATATTTGGCCAAAATATAAACCTCGAAAAAGAAAGTCGGTAACAGCTAAGTCATTTATAGGTAATTTTTTTAATAAAAAGAAAGATGAATAGAACAGTACAATTTCTTTTACTTATACTATTTGTTGGATGCCAACCTGCTACTAATGTTCAACCTTTAGAAGATTATTTTATTAAGTTTTATGGAGCCACGGGCGATCAAGAAGGCATTTCTGTTCAATCAACACCTGATGGTGGTTTTATAATAGGAGGAATTTCAGTTGTAGAATTTGGCGGCACATCGGATTATTTGTTAATCAAAGTAGATGCTTCTGGTAATCAAGAATGGCAACAAACCTACGATTTTGAAGGAACTGGAGGAAATGATCAATTAACCGAAGTGCTGGTGGAGGACAATAGTTACCTTATCGGAGGTACTTCCGCTATTAATGGGGTTAATAAAATGGTATTACTTAGAGTTGGGTTAGAGGGTGGAGTTATTAATTCCACAGTTATCTTCCCGCATGCTACTAATTCATTTCAAACAAATAGCATTGTTCAATTAAGCACGGGAGGGTTTTTAGTTTCAGGCCCTGTTATTGGCGGAAGTGCCACTCAGAAAGGGAAATCGCTAATTGCAGTTATTAATGCTAACTTAACTATTACCGATTCATTATTATACCCTTCTTCTCAAGTTAATCCAGGGGAAGAAACTGTTTTTGTTAAAGCCCTAGAAGTTGTCAACCATTTTGACCCTGCAGGGACCGAAACCCTTAACTACTTAGTTTTTGGATACGTTAATTCAATAGAAGGTCCAAAGCTCAGTGTTTTTCAATTTCGTGAATCTTTAGGGTCACCCATTATCAACCCTTTAGAGAAAAATTATAATAATTCAATAATTGAAGATGTATTACAACTGACTTCCAGTACCTATAAAATTTTAGCTGCTTCTCAAACAGAAACCTATCTAATTAATGCAACTGAGTCTTCTACAGGGTATAGTTTGGGAGCTAGTCAAATTCTTAGGTCTGAAGGGTTTATTAAAGGAGTCAGTTTTGCGTTAACAGCTTCTAATAACTTTATAATATCCTCTGATATTACGCCCCCAAATTCTACCAATACACTATCTTCTATATTAGAAGCCTCCAACACAGGCATAATAAATTGGGAGCGAATGGTGGGTGCAGACATATCCTATTCTTCAGGCAAAGTAATTTTATTAGAGAATGGTTCAGTAGTTTATACAGGCACCGCTGGATTTAAAGGGCAAACTAAAGTTTTTTTAATAAAACTTAAAAGCAATGGAGATATGAAATAAATCATGAGTACACTCCGAAAACTCACATATTTCATAAAAAAGGTTATTTTGGAGGAGATTTTCATTTCTCGAAATTCGGTGATGCTTGCCTATCAGCTAATTGAGAAAAATGCAACTATCGCCAAAAATCCCGAATCTTTCGGGATTGATTTTGTGAGCTTTCGGAGCGGACTCAATCATAAAAAGGTTACTTTTTCTATTTATTACCGTATTAAAATGATGACTAACCTAATAGCCAAGTTGGCATGAATATAATAAATAAACTACTACTTGTATTTTTTGCCATTTTAGGTTCGTTCTACAGCCATGCTCAGGTTG